>JAFGKL010000167.1 GCA_016928585.1 Sedimentisphaerales bacterium | reverse complement strand
TCCTTCTTATAGCAATGTTCGACTGGGTCGTATCACCACAAATCTGTTATCTGCAAGCTGCCGAAAGATACAGTTGGATGGTCGATAACGCCAGCCAAAGAAGCAGTTCTATAGTGGAAAATATGAATGCGAAAAATGCAGAGCTCGAAAAGCTCAAAGAAGAGGTAGAGCAGATACAAAACAGTTTCTTTACAGAAGAAAAGGCAAATGAATTTTTCAGCGACCTGGAACCTATTTGCCTGCTGAGCGACTGCAATATTGAATCCTTAACTTTTATGCCTCCTGAAAATATAGCCACTGAAGAAAATGAGCTTTATACAACCAGTATAACATTAAAGCGTGCCATAGTGAGTTTTAGTGGCAGCTATGAAAATATAATTAAATTTCACAAAAAGCTGTCGGAATATTCGCAACAGATATCGATCGAAAAGCTGTCGATCCAATCGATTCCGTATTCTGACAAGTTTCTTAGTGTGGTCATGACACTAAAGATCTACCAGGTCAACGACAAGGAGATAAATAGCGATGAATAAATCCAATAAGATCAAATTAATAACGTTTAGTTTGTTGATTGCTATGATATGGCCGGTCGGAATGGCTTATTCCGCATCCGAAGACATAACCCAGACCATTGAAGAGACTATTGGCAAAGCGGATCCGTTTAAAGCTGTTGTCCCTGTTGTTGAAACCAAGAAGGTATATCAGCCTATGGCGGATTCATCGCCTGCTATGCCTGTCAATGATGTGTATAAACCCGATCTTTATGTTGAGACCGTAATGCTTCAGTTCCTAAAAGCTGAGAATGTCGAATCTATCGCTTCTAATCTGGTGTCCGTTCATGGTACGGTATCTGTTGATGAAGAGACTAATTCGATCATAATATGTGACGACTTTGAAAACCTCAGCAGAGCAGTAGAACAGGTAAGAAAAGCAGATCAGACACCCAGGCAGATCTGGATCGAGGTCGTTATCGTTGATGTGCAGGTAAATGATGAAACCGAAATAGGAATCAACTGGACGAACCTTCTTGGAACACCAAATACGACTGTCGGCACACCCGGAATTCCGGCCGGATTCGGAGATCATGACAGGAGCTTTACCCAGAGTTTGATCCCTACTACCCTGACAGGGGGTGCAACATTTAACATAATTCATGAAAATATTGGCATAAGTTTACAGGCATTACAGCAGGTAAGGGAGGTAGAAATTCTGTCTACCCCGACTATTTCGGTATTAAGCGGACAGGAAGCCTATATCAAGACGGTTGAGGAAATACCTTATACGGAAGCAAGCAACACTTCCGAGGGCGGCTCACTTACTTCGACGGAATTTAAAGAAGCCGGTATTACGCTTACCGTCAAAGCTATCATAACGGATGAAGGTATGATATTGCTTACCTTAGAGCCGGAGCAAAGCGTCAACACCGGTACTAATACAATAACGAACAGTACTGTACCGGTAGTGGACTCACGCTCGGCCAAAACGACGCTTCTTATGAATGATGGAGAAGTTTTGGTATTAGGCGGGCTGCGTAAGAAAGAAATAAGGATTTCTGAAGATAAAGTTCCTCTACTGGGAGATATTCCATTGATCGGGGCATTATTCTCGGATGACAAAACAGAGATAAAAAATTCCGAGCTTCTGGTATTTGTCTCGCCTCATATTAAGAATAAGACACTCAAAGAGGATCAAAAGGAGAAGTACGAAGAGTTAAGAAACAAGCCAATTCTCAAACTGTCTGACAGGAAGCCTAACGAAAAAAATCCTTTGGGGATACTTAACTGGTTCGAATAGAACACAGATGCCTCAGATGATACAAAGCCCTGCTTAATGCGGGGCTTTTTTTTTGTGCTTACATAAATTACGCCGGAACCAATATGGCGTTTGTGGACCTGCAATGGCAGCATTGTGCCCGTAAAAAAAAGCCAGATTCCATTACAAAGCAGAATCTGGCTTCGGAGGAGGGTGATGAAAAGCTAAAAATATGATTTCGCTCAAAACCTACTTTAATCCACTTTATCTATTATCGAAAAGAACGCTAATTAACTTTAAACAATCAGTTGATTATTAGCTATTTTTTTCCCCAGTCAAAGGAAAATTACTGAAAAAAGTCAATATTACTGGCTTTCTATCCTTTTAATCTCCTTTAATACATCTATATTTACGTTTGATAAATGTAGTTTGTTCGTGTATGATTTGGTCGTAATTTTGGTTTTTTGAATAATTGTCGGACTTAAACGATGTCTAATAAATTAACTATACCGGATTTACTGGAAGCAAAACATTCGGGCAGAAAGATCGCCTCAATAAGCTGCTATGACTACACTACCGCTCGTCTGGTAGTAGACGCCGGCATGGACATGATCCTTGTCGGAGACTCCGCTGCTCAATTGATGTTAGGCCATAGCTCCACCTTGCCGGCGACGATGGACTTTATGATCACTATCACCTCTGCGGTAAGAAGGGCGGCTCCCAATACCTGTCTTGTTGCGGACATGCCGTTCCTTTCGTATCAGCTTAGTATTTCCGAAGCGCTAAAAAACGCCGGCAGATTTGTTGTTGAGGCCGGTGCTGACATTGTAAAGATTGAAGTTACACGTACGTATCTCGATGTAATTAAAGCAGTTAGCGACGCCGGCATAGCGGTCATGGCTCACATCGGCATAAGACCGCAAAGCATTGGGAAGCTTGGCAAGTTCAAAGCAGAAGGCACAACCTCTCAGCTTGCTGTTGATCTTATTGAACTTGCGGATGATCTTGTAGAAGCAGGCGCCGCTTTACTTTTGCTTGAAGGCGTTGCAAGAGAAGTTGCGAAGATCGTTACCGAACGAGTTGAAGTTCCTGTCATCAGTTGCGGCTCAGGTCCCGACTGTGACGGCCAGGTACTTGTTGCTCCTGATGTTCTCGGCTTGCTTGGGAAAGAAGGGCCGAAGTTTGCAAAAAGTTTTGCGGATCTTTCAGGCGAATCCGTCAAGGCATTAAGCGAATATGCAGAGCAGGTTCGCACCGGTGTTTTTCCGGAGGATGGTCATTGCTTTCATGTCAAATCAGGAGAATTTGAGAAGCTCCAAAAGGCTCTTAAATCGAAGGGAATTTAACTGTCTTTTTTCATAAAATAATCTGCCAGTTTTAGCCTTCTCAGTAGTGATTAGTAACAGGAAAATGTTATTTTGTGTTGTCTGTTTTTGTTCCATTTTTCATGTCATTTCAGGCTTCGATTTTTTATTAGCGATACGGTCATAGTTGAGATAAAATAACTATTTGTGATAGCCGTGTTTTTTATCAACCCCGGCCAGTCAATGCAAGCCCCTTAGGGGTAAAAAATTCTATTGTTTCAAGGTACTTGTTTACATGCTAAGGCACGCTTTTATGCTGTAATTGGTATACATATTATGCTGGAAACACAATCAAATTCCAATTCGGTTCCCAAAAATCCTATAAGGCCGGCTCTGATCGTCGATCACGATACATTCAGTTATTTTTCCGACAGCTTAAAACACCTGCTTATTGGACTGGCAGATGAATCCATGCCTTCGGTCCTTATTTGCCCTGCCGATGCTGCTGCAAAACAGGTGATCAGTCCTTTTGTAGAGGTTATTGTTCACCCGGTTTTTAACATGCCGCTGCTGTGGATCCAAAACAGAAAACTCCTCTGCAGTAAGCTTGCAAAATTTAACCCCACTATACTACACTGCTTGTGCGAATCGGAACTTAAGCTTACTAAGCGCATTGCCGAAGAGTTCTCGATACCCTACATTGCAAACTTTGATTCCGTTACAGCCAGACTATTCAAGCCTCCGATATCTTCCGATCATTGCGGTGCTCTTATTGCCTCCTCGGAATCTGTGTCTGCATATCTTCAAAAGAAATACCGCAATCTTGCAGGACGAATTGAACAGATCAATATCGGTATCTTTGTAAATGACCGAGCTTCATGCTTTTCAGACTCGGACCGTGTAACAAGTATGCTTACGGTTCAGCCGCTAAACAGCCTTTTCCATTATGAGCAGTTGCTGAATGCTATCAGACATTTGGCGATAGACGGCTACGAATTTATTTATGCTATCATTGGCAAAGGACCTGCTGAAAAAGATATTCACGAACTTATTAAGGCTCTTGGATTAACGCAGATCGTTACGGTTATACCGTCTATTGAGCCTTTAAGGTCGATCTTTTCAGGTGCCGATATTTATATACATCCCTTTTCTTCGGACAGGTTCAACACTCATCTGCTCGATGCAATGGGGGCAGGTATGGCCATCGCTGCTTCCAGGGGAGGGGTCGAAGATATGCTAATTGAAGATGAAACGGCTGTTTTCTTCGATCCGGAAGACGAGTTAAGCATTTACAATTCCCTGCAGAAATTCCTGGATAAAAGAGAATTTGCCCAAAGCCTCGCTCAAAATGCTCAGCAGAGATTAAGACAGCAGCATTCTGTAAGTAAGATGGTTAATTCAGTGATCAGTATTTACAGGAATGTGCAACAATGGCATAAAACTTCCAGGCAATGATCCGATTTTACGGGCTTAGACCTGCAGCCCATAATCGGAAAGTATCTTTCTAAGTTTTGCTTCTTTGGATTCTTCCAGCGGCGTCATAGGTAAACGCATCTCATCAGAAGCCATGTTCAGCATAGCCATAGCGGCTTTTATGGGGATCGGATTTGTCGACATGCTTAGCAGGCTTTTGGAAAGTGTCAGCAGTTTATAGTGCCATTTTCTGGCTGTTACAAAATCACCTTCGAGTATCAGGTCCGTCATTGCTTTAACATCGGCCGGGACGATATTGGCTACTACACTTATTACACCTTTTCCGCCGATGGATGCGATCGGCAAAGTAAGTGAATCGTCTCCTGAAAGAATGGTGATATCGCAAAGCGCAGCGATCTGGCTTGCCTGATCAAGACTTCCTGTTGCTTCTTTGATGGCGACAACATTCTCCAGTTCTGATAATCTGGCAATAGTTTCCGGGGTCATTCCTGTTCCGCCGCATCTGCCGGGGATATTGTAAAGTACTATCGGCAGATCGACCTCTTCAGCGATTGCCTTGAAGTGCTGATAGAAACCCTCCTGTGTCGGTTTGTTGTAATAAGGGCCGACCTGCAAAGTAGCATCTGCACCGATTTTTTTTGCAAAAGCCGTAAGTTCGATAGCCTCGGCGGTGCTATTAGAGCCTGCACCTGCAATAACGGGGATTCGTCCTTTAACGGATTTGACCACACGTTCGACAACTTTTCTGTGTTCCTCGTGACTTAGTGTCGGACATTCTCCGGTAGTCCCTACCGGTACTATCCCGTCAGTTCCGCTTTCAAGCTGATAATCGACCAGTTCGTCTATGGTTCTGTAGTCGACTTTACCTTCATGGAAAGGTGTTATTAAAGCTACCATTGATCCGCTAAACATTTTATTCTCCAAAGTTAAAATTCTGCGATTTCAATAAGCCCTATCATTTCCTCCGCTGCCTGGCGCATCCCCACAAACATTGCGCGTGAAATTATGCTGTGCCCGATGTTGAATTCACAAAGCCCTTCGATCATTGCAACGGGTTTAATATTTCTGTATGTAAGCCCGTGTCCCGCATGTACGATAAGTCCCGATGCCATTGCAATATCCCGCCCATCCCTCAGGTCGTTAAGTCTTTTTTCAATTGCCCTGTCGGTTTTTGCATTTGCGTACATACCTGTATGCAGTTCGACAGCGTCACAGCCGGTTTCAGTTGAGGCAGCGATCTGTGCTTCGTCAGGGACTATGAATGTACTTACGAGTATACCTTTTTTGTGAAGCCTTTTGACAACGCTTGCCAGTCGTTTTTTATTCTTAACACAGTCGAGCCCACCTTCAGTTGTCAGCTCTGCTCGTTTTTCCGGAACTAAAGTAACCTGGTCCGGACGGATTTTTTCTGCGATCTTTACAATAGGTTCTGCCATGCACATCTCAAGGTTGAACTTACATGCAACTGTCTCTTTTAAAACCGCAACGTCCCTGTCACAAATATGCCGCCGGTCCTGTCTTAAATGTACCGTTATGCCGTTGGCGCCCGCAAGTTCGCACTGGACCGCTGCCCAGACAGGGTCCGGCTCGTCGGTTAATCTTGCCTGTCGAATGGTCGCCACATGATCAATATTTACATTCAGTACTGCCATCGATACTCCTTTATTTAAACCATGATTATATCAGTTGCCCCGATTCCATCAAGCAAATTAACTTGTCAAATTCGCAAACTTTGTTTACTATTGCCGATATGGAGACCAGTGGCCTTACAGCTTTAATAACCGGTGCGACAGGGCAGTTGGGCAGAGAGATAGCGATTGCTCTCGGCAGGGCCGGCTGCAATTGCATCTGCCATTTTCACAGTAATGCATCTGTTGCGGCAGAAATTGTCAGGAAAGTTGAGGGCCTTGGCTCTAAAGCGGTTGCCATAAGAGCAGACCTTGCTAAAGAGGATAAGCCCGAAAAACTTTTTGATACGGAATTAGGATCGCCGCAAATCCTGATAAATTCTGCCGCGGTATTTTCACCTCAGCCACTGGCTGATGCTGCCTTTGATAGTGCAAACAAAGTTTTGGCGATAAATCTTATCGCTCCGATTATTTTAAGCAAACTGTTTGTTAAAAATTTATCCAAATCTGAAGGCAAAGAAATTATCGGCAAGATCATTAATATGGTTGACGTTGGTGCCCGGAGTCCGTGGGCAAATTACACGGTTTATTGTGCTTCCAAGGCGGGCCTTCTGGCCGCTACCAAATCCATGGCCAAAGAACTTGCACCCGGCATTTGTGTAAATGGCATTGCTCCCGGCGTAATTACATTACCGAAAGATGCTGCCCCTGCCAAAAGAACCGGTACAATTGAAGAAGTGACTTCTGCGGTTTTATTTCTGCTTGATAACGATAGCATTACCGGTCGGATAATAAATATTGACAGCGGAAAAGGCATTTGAAAGAGCTAAGATTTGGAAAATAATTATGCAAGCTCTGCGGAGGGGAATTGTGCTTTTAGCACAAGGTGCAAACCGTTATTTCCGGCGGGGCATTTAAGCGGGCTCTTCCCAGTCTTCCCAGTCCGCGATTAACATACAGTTTTTTGCCGCGAATATCATAAAGCCCTGCATGATAGCTTCTCTTTTTAGCTGATCGCATCCATCGATGTTCGGAAGCTACTCCGTGTGTATGCCCGCTCATTACTGCATCGACAGAATAATCATGCAGATGATCCAGCCCATCCGGATTATGAACCAGTGCGATGACCGCTGCATTGTCCGGTACGTTTTTAAAAGCAGCTTCCGGCCTGAAATCATTTGCCCACAGATCGCCCAGACCTACCAGCCAAAGCTGACAGCCGTCTATTTCCAGAACCGTCGATTCATTCCGAAGGACGTTTATCCCGTGATTTTCCATTCCTTCGATCATCCCGCACATCCGGTGCTTGTGTGTTCTTTTAAATATCCCCATTCCATAATCGTGATTTCCCATGCATGCATATACACCGTGTGTATTCCTGATCCTGCTGACAAGCTCGACAGCCTTTTTGCGGAATCGCCCGCTAAAGTCGTAGGTAATATAATCGCCCGTTAAGATCACGATATCCGGATCAAGAGAATTAACACGATTTATACATTTTTGGAGATATTTTTCCGTTACAGTGTTTGAACAGTGAAGATCGCTGATATGAACTATCCTTTTACCCCTGAACCGGTCGGGAAGGTTTGGGATTTCCAGGTCTATATTGGTTACCTGAAGCCATTGGGGGTGCGAGGATTCCCTGCCTACAGCAAGGGAAGTGCAAAACCCCATCGTACCGATGGCCTTTCCTCCTATATGTCTGCCTCTATGAATAAGAGGAGAAATCCTGCTTTTTTTCATTAAATACCCGCAATAGAAACTTATTATCTATGTTACTTTCTGTATTTACGCAGACCTGTCCGGACAAGTTCGTAAAATAATCCCCATCTTTTCGTATGAAAACGGTGAAAAAGCCTGCTTGATATTCTATCGGTATCTGGTGTATCATATCTTGATATTATACGGATTTGATCAAAAGGACCATTCGATGCAGCTTACCTGGGCCAACAAGATCACGATTGTACGCATACTGCTGATCGCACCATTCGTTATCTGCATGTTAAAGATCAACGAACCAGACAGCGGCCTTGTATATCGATATATCGCATTTGGAATTTTTATTATAATGTGTTTTTCCGATGCGCTTGATGGGTATATGGCCCGCGTAAAAAAACAGGTTACGAAACTGGGCTCCTTTCTCGATCCGCTTGCTGATAAGCTCCTTATGACGTGTGCCTGCATCCTGCTTGCCACTACTAAAACAGCCGTTAAGGGTTTTGAGCTTCCCTCCTGGGTTGTTGTCCTGATCATCGGAAAGGACCTGTTCTTAATGACAGGCTTTATAACGCTTTTTTTGTTTACTTCAGACCTTCGCATTATCCCGGCCGTAATGGGAAAAACTTCAACCTTTCTGCAGCTTACTATGGTTATAGCGATACTGATCGCTCCGGAAGTTTCCGGCTATCTCGGTTGGTGGGTATATTTCGTAAGGATATTGTGGATTTTGACCGCATCAGCAGCTATTTTATCAACACTTATTTACATTCGCGCCGGAAAAAGGTATATTGAACAATTCGATAATAATGCGGCAAACGGTGAATAGCTGGTAGTGCGTAATTTGCAAAAGGATTTTACGAGCCAATATGGTAGATTTTAGCGAAATACCCGAAATACTTCAGGAGCTCAAACAGGGCAAAATAATCGTTCTCGTAGACGATGAGG
>JAFGKL010000030.1 GCA_016928585.1 Sedimentisphaerales bacterium | reverse complement strand
GAACCTTTGGCTGGAAGCCCAGGAATCGATCGACTACGGGCTTGCAGACGAGATACTGCTAAAGGCACCAGAAGTTGTTAAGGACAAAAAGGAATAAATACCCTTTAGGGTAATAAGTTTTCGCGAGTAAGGCTGTAACTGTTTATTCTAATATTACTTACCCGCGAACAAACGGAAAAGTTAAATCGTGATCCGTATTAAAACAGACAACAAGGGAAGGGAGTCTGTAAAATGTTTTCAGTACACATTAAGAACAAGACAAGCAAGACAGCGGACTTAAAATACATAAGGTTGCTGACACTTTTTTTTATTTTTATGTGTATGTTATTCGGCAGCGGCTGTGAGGAAAACACGAAGAAAAAGCTGTGGTCTCAAATCAAAACTCTCGATATGGAAAAGACCGAGCTTGAACGCCAGATTAAGCAACTTGAGGGCGAAAAAGAGAGTCTTTTGCGTCAGATAGCAAAACTTACCGAACTCGGTCCGGAGGCCCGTCTCTGGGCATATCCCAAGATCGAGAGGGTCCATGTTCGCAACCGTACGGGGCTGTTCGATAAAGACAAGGACGGCACCAAGGAAACACTTATCGTTTATGTGCAGCCGTTTGATGTGTCGGGCGACCCGTTCAAGGCAGCCGGTTCTATCGAGGTTGAGCTTTGGGACCTGAACAGCGAGCCGGACGGCGCCCTGCTAAAAAAATGGGTTCTTGACCCCGAGGACATGCAGGATCTTTGGGCCGGAACGATCATGACGAACTATTACCGTCTGAAGTTCGATGTGGCCGATATACTAGCTACACACAAAGAGGACCTGACAATCAACGTGATATTTTTCGACTTTATAAGCGGCAAGGTCTTTCGCCAGCAGGTTGTTGTCGAACAATAATACCCTTTAAGGGCAATAAATTTCGATACAACAGGCCACTTGCAAAAAATCCCGTAATGTATATCATATCTTCATGCAGAAGTTCATCAATAAGATCATTTGCGGTGATTGTATAGACCTGCTCAAAGGGGCAAGCCCCTTTGCAGATCTTATATTCGCCGACCCGCCCTTCAATATCGGCTATAAATACGATAAGTACACCGACAAGCTCAAAAGTGAAAAATATACGTCATGGACCCGGGACTGGATGAGCAAATGCAATGACGTGCTTAAAGCAGACGGTACATTCTATGTTGCGATAGGTGACGATCATGCAGCCGACGTTCGGATAATCGGCAAAGAGCTTGGGTTGAATCTGCGTAACTGGATCATCTGGCATTACACATTCGGCCAACAGACGAAACAGAAATTCGCACGTGCGCATACGCATATTTTTTACTTTGTTAAAGATGCAAAGAATTTTATCTTTAACGATCATGCTGTACGGGTTCCTTCGGACAGACAACTTACGTACAATGATAAGAGAGCGAATCCTACAGGCAAGATGCCGGACGATGTCTGGAACGAATATTCGAGGGTATGCGGAACTTTTAAAGAGCGCCAGGATTGGCACCCCTGCCAGATGCCCGAGAACCTTTTAGCAAGGATAATAGCCGTAAGTTCCAATGCGGGCGATGTGGTTCTTGACCCTTTTAACGGTTCGGGTACGACAACAGCAACAGCATTCCAGCTTGGCAGGAAATATTGCGGCATAGATATTTCCGAGAACTATGTAAAAAATGCAATCAAAAGAATAGAGCAGTTGAAGGGATATAAACCCAAAAAGCAGACGGGACTCGACAGGGCCGAGATGCTTGAGCTAAAGCGGTTGTATGTCGATGTTGGGATAGGCATAAAGGAACTGTCCGAAAACAAAAAACTTTTAGGGATATTTGCCGGGCAATTTGCGGTGAGAATCAATAACGGAAAGAAATACAGTGAGAATGTCATTGAGAACGCTTTGACGGAAATGATAAGTTGACAGCAAAAAGGATAAAGGATATATCCGGAACGGGAGCATGGTTCGTATTAAGTGCGGCATTGCTGACATTTATGGAGGTTCCGTGGGGTTTTGGCGGTCTTGCGTGGTTTTGTCTTGTGCCTTTTATTCTTGTATGCAAACCAGAGGCCAAATTGTGGCGGCTTGTCTGGGTATCTTATATTGTTTCATCTATCTACTGGCTAATCAACCTGCACTGGATCGGGTATGTAACCGTACCGGGGTACGTGATATTTTGCCTTTATCTTGGATTATACTGGCCGATACTTGCGGTGCTTGTACGTCATTTCAGATCAAGGTGGAGCGGGTTGTCGCTTTGCATTGTGGTTCCTTTTTTATTCTTAGGGGCGGAGGCATGGCAAGGTATCCTGATAACGGGATTCAGTTGGCGGCTGCTGGGGCACAGCCAATATGAAAATCTTCGTTTGATCCAAATTGCGGATATATTGGGTGCGGCGGGCGTTTCTTTGCTTGTAGCGATGGTCAACAGCCTATTGGCAGAACTGATCATTGAGTTTCGCACGGGTAAGCTTTTAAGAGCAGTCAACTTTGCCAAGACCATAATTGCTGCAGCAATACTTTTGGGAGTGGCGATATACGGGCAATATCGTCTTGAGGAGGGAAGCAAATTCATCGAGTCGGGTCCAGTGCTGGGGTCCGTTCAGCCGAACGTGCCATCAAATATAAAGGAACTGGCCGATGAAGGAGCACCCATCCTTAACTGGCTTTTAGGGCCGAGTAAAGCGTGTTTCGACGCGGGGGCAAAGCTTGTCTGCTGGCCGGAAACGATGGTGCTTGCGACATTAAACGAGAGTTTTCTGGATCTTTGTAAGGCCGACAGCGACCCTAAAAGGTTCCACGAGATAATCTGCGAACACAGCAAAGAAAATAAGGGTTATCTTATCGTAGGAGCACACAGCACAGAACTTGAAATGAAAGACGGAGAATGGCAGATAAAGAACAGGTCCAACAGCGCGTTTTTGTATCGGCCCGACGGCGTTCAGGACGAAAAAGTCTATAATAAGATACACCTGGTTCCTTTTGGCGAATACATTCCCGGGAAAGATACTTTTGTATACAAGGTGTTCCATCTGCTTAGCCCGTATGACTACGATTATCATCTTATCAAAGGGCAAGAGTACACGGTATTTTCGATGGAAGCAGACGGAAAACAATATCATTACGGAGCGATGATATGCTACGAGGATACCGATGCGGAAATTATCCGTAAGATGGCTGTCGATGCGAACTCGGTCAAGAAGATCGATTGGCTGATAAATATCAGCAATGACGGATGGTATGTAGATTACAAAGACGGCATAGTCATCCCCAGCGGAGAACTGAGTCAGAGGGCAGCTATAACGGTTTTTCGTGCGGTCGAGAACCGTATAAGCATTATAAGAAGCGTAAATACGGGAATCAGCTGCCTGATAGACAGTACGGGTAGGATACGGGACGGGTTTTTGAAGGGTGATTTGCCGTTTAAGGCGATGGCCAGAGAAGGTGTCGAGGGATGGTTCGTCGATAAAGTATCAATAGATAAAAGAGTGACTTTTTTCAGCAGACATGGAAAAGTGCTGGATTTTTGCTGTGCAATCGGTTTTTGTTTAGTCATAATGTCAGTGTTAATCGATATGATCGTTAATGTTAGACACGGAGGTAAAGACAGATGAGATATTTAACGATGCTGATAGCATTTATCTTAATTTTTCCTATGGCCGGGTGCCTGGACGAAGAGCAAAGCCCCAGTTACAGTCCCAGTCATGTAACTCAAAGGCCAGACATGATAAAAATGCATGATACCGCGTTAAATATTGTCAAGGAGGGTCTAAAAGACAGCAACGGTCTTATACAGACGCATGCAATCGAAGTTGTGGCTACTTGTAAACGTCTTGAACTGATGCCTTATATAACAGAGAAGCTCCGTTCAGGCTCGGTTCCGGTAAGGTTCGCGGCGGCGACCGCAATCGGGGATGTTAGATATACTCCAAGCGAATTTGCGGTTAAGCAGCTTTTAAATGACGAAGATCATAATGTACGTATAGCCGCGGCGTATGCACTGGCGAAACTGGGTAAAATCGAAACAAGTGATGTTGTTCGCAAGGGTTTAGAAAGTAATGATCAGACCGTACGAGCAAATGCAGCAATGCTGCTGGGCAAACTTGGCAGCTACAGAGATGTTGAGCTTTTAAAGGGAGTGCTTAGAAAAGAGGACTCCACTGATAAGGTAAAACTGCAATCTGTGGAATCGATGGCGATGCTGGGCGATAGATCGGTGTTTAGAGACAAGCTATGGCCCCTGCTGATCAGCAAATATGCTGACGATCGTTTGATGGGTATATTCGGAATGAGTGCACTCGGAACACGTGATGCAAAAAATGCAATATTGAGCATGCTTCATGACGATGTCGCAGAGGTTCGACTTGCCGCGGCTGGTGAACTTGGCAAACTCGGCGACAGAAGCGGAAAACCGGAGGTTGAAAGCTATCTTCAGAATAAATCAGGGGGCGTAACCGAACAGGGGAACCAGTTCGCCGCGGTTGCGATAGGTCAGATCAAAGACAGGTCGCTTGCGAAGTATCTGCCCGAGCTGATGAGGAGCACTTCCAAACCGCTGAGACTGTCAGCTGCCAAGTCGGCACTTCTTTTGGAGTAAGAATTGAGATCAAAGATTGTCCAGATAGTTGGTTTTTGATCATGAAACGACCATAATACATTGCTTTCTATAGACTTAAGCAAAGTTTACATTTATTAAGACCAAAATTCACTTTTGAACGTATTAATGGGGCGTTAAATGCACTAGTAATGTGCATTTATTCAATAGAAACGCGTAACAATGCCGATACTGGACAAGGCGAGTTGTTCAGCGCAAGCGTTTTTGGGATAAAGTTTTGCTATCCTAAAATAGTCTTGACCTGATAAAATAATTATTTTAATATTCGTGATCAGTTTATCGCCAGCTTCAGCCGAAGCAGAATTTTGACGTAATGATCATATTTCACCTCGGCACAGGGCGATATTTGGTTCACTCTTAGACACTAAAGGAGTTTGTATTGAGTACCCTTACTAAGGTTCTTATTGTACTATTGTCACTATTCGCTATATTTCTTTGCGGAACGACAGTGACATTCGTAGGCAATGCCAGCAATTACAAAAAACTTCTGGGAGAAGAAATGGCTGTAAAGAAGTCCCTTATGGCCGAGAACTCCAAGTTGAAACGCCAGTACAACGAGAAAATCGCATTGGTCAAAGAGCTTGAGAAGGATCTTAAGGAACGCGTTCAGCAGCTTGAGGACGAAAACAGCAAGCTTGCCGTGGATCTTAGAAAAACCGAACGAAAAAGCCTCGAGTACCAGAGCAGAGCCAACAGCTGGGCAGGCGTTCTTGCAAGCTTCGAACAGACAATCGGCAATCTTGAACAATCTCTTAACCTGACACAGGAACAGCTCAACAAAGCACGTTCCGAAGGTATTAAAGACCGTAAGGAACTTAACGAGATAACAGCAAGCCTATACGAAAAGATGGTCCAGTTAGAATCGCTGGAAGCTTCTCGTAGGCGGATATTAGAGCAGAAGACGAGTCTTGAAGAACAAATGAGCCAGTTCGGGGGAGTCGGAGAAATAAGCAGTGCCCCTCCAGTAACTCCCGAATTCGACCCAATGGTAATGTCTTCCGAATTGCCTGGAGAACTCAATCTTAAAGGGCTAGTTTCCGAAGTTGGCGAGTCATTAATAACAATCTCCATAGGAGCAGCTGACGGAATCCGAAAAGGTATGGTTCTTCACGTAACAAGGGGCGACCATTTTATCTGCGATGTTATAATTACAGAAGTTGATACCAACATGGCTGCAGGTATTCTTGATCTAGTTCAACAGCAGCCACGAATAAACGACGTTGTTAGTACAAGGCTTTAAAAATGAGTCCAGCAAAAAAGACGCTTGTTCCAAGTAATATCTACACAGCCATCCTGGCACTGGCAACCGGAGTTGTACTTGCAACGGCCGTGTTTATAGCATATAAGTGTTATGCTGATTATGGTACGATCTTTAAAGTCATGGAGGCGGCTCGATAGCCGAATTATTTCTTTTTTTTTCGGCGATATTTTTTCGTTCCGAAAAGACTTTAATGCCTCCAATATCCAAAGCTGAAGGGAGTCACAGTGATACTGGACACAATTTTGGGGTGGTTTAGCATGGACATGGGTATCGACCTTGGTACCTGTAATACACTGGTTTGCGTCAGGAGCGAAGGCATTGTTCTTAACGAACCTTCAGTTGTCGCAGTCCGCAGGGGCACCAACATTGTTCTTAATAACGGTGAGGCCGTAGGTCTTGTTGCACGTGAGATGTTAGGTAAGACACCCGGCTCCATATCCGCTATACGTCCCCTAAAAGACGGGGTTATCAGCGATTTTGAGATAACGGAAGCGATGCTTAGTTATTTCATCCGCAAGGTACACGGCAGAGGCGGGCTTGTTCGTCCGCGAGTTGTTATCGCAGTACCGAGCGGAATTACCGCAGTGGAACGTCGTGCAGTTATAGACAGTGCGGAACGAGCAGGTGCGAGAAAAGTTTATCTTGTCGATGAGCCAATGGCGGCCGGCATAGGTGCGGGGCTTCCGATCACCGAGCCGACAGCTTCGATGATCATTGACATTGGGGGAGGTACCACCGAAGTTGCCATTATGAGCCTTGCTGATATCAGCACCTGCGAATCGATACGTATTGGCGGCGATAACTTCGACGAGGCCCTTATTAATCATCTTAAACGAACTTACAACCTGCTTATCGGTGAGCCAAGAGCCGAACAGGTAAAAATACAGATCGGATCAGCGGCTCCCCTGGAGCAGGAACTGACGATGGAAATAGCGGGCAGAGATACGATCTCCGGTCTGCCGCGAAAGATCGTTATTACGAGCGAAGAGATCCGAGAAGCGCTTCGTGAGCCAATCGCCGGTATTATCGAAACAGTTATGAGGACTCTTGAGAAGGCCGAGCCTGAATTGGCGGCAGACCTGATCGAGAATGGTATGCATCTTTGCGGGGGCGGTTCTCTTTTAAGGGGTATGGATACTATACTTTCAAACGCAACCGGCCTTAAAGTTATACATGTTGAAGATCCGCTGTCCTGCGTTGCAAGAGGAACAAGCGTTTACCTTGAAAAC
This sequence comes from Sedimentisphaerales bacterium, assembly GCA_016928585.1. Classification (GTDB taxonomy): domain Bacteria; phylum Planctomycetota; class Phycisphaerae; order Sedimentisphaerales; family Anaerohalosphaeraceae; genus JAFGKL01. Next base: position 5,293 of record JAFGKL010000030.1, on the reverse strand, counting down.
CTGGAAGTCTGGAAAGATACTCTGGATCAGACCGGGTACTCGTGGGAATAGAGATAATTTAATTTATATTTACTGGTTCGCCGGGTTTTCGGTAAACTGATCCGGGAAATGAACTAAAAACAACCCCGGCCAACAGGGCCGAATTACTGGTTCTTCCTATCAAAACTCGACCATAGTATGGCGCGCAAAAAAACAGTATCCACAGGAAAAATATTTGCCACGCTGATAACGATTTCAGTTATCATGCTGCTGCTGCCGCAAAAAGGCACTAAGAGTTTAAATTTTCTTTTCGACGAGATATTCAATCCTTTTCTTCGGTATGGTATGGCAACCGCCGAGGAGGTTTTCCGCATGTCTTCCTCTTCGGAAGAACAAATTTCCCGCAGCGAATACGATAAGCTATGGACGGCATATCATAACCTTCGATCGGACCTGATGGCTTTTCATAAAAAATATGAAAAGCTCGCCAAAATCCGGACCAGCCCTCCTAAATCAGGCGCTCCGATCGTTCTTGCGGAAGTTCTAAACTCGTCCATAAGCGGCCTGAGGCAGGAGCTATTGATAAACAGGGGACAAATTGACGGTATCGGAGTTGGTCAGTACGTTCTTGTCCCCGGCGAACATAGTATAATCGGTACAATAAGCGAAACATCAAATGCCAAGTCTCGCGTTCGGTTGGTAACCGATGCAAAGCACGACCTTAAAGTACTGATCTGGAGCGAGGCGATGAAAAAATACATTGAGGCTCAGATGATAGGAGACGGCAAGAAAAGCGGTAAGATCCCTCTTATATCAACGGAATATGAAATAAACACCGGTGATACTGTTTATGCGGCTACCAAAAAAGGATACCTCGAAACTCCTCGCATCATCGGCGAGATATCCAAGATAAGCCGGGATCAAAATAATCCTCTGCTTTGGGACATCACGGTCAGACCGGTTTATCCGGCAGAGGAACTAAATGATGTTGCAATAATTATAAATGAAAACTGAGGCTGTTGCTATTTTAAGGAACAATACTAAATAGATGAAATGGATAAGATTTACAATTTTACTGCTTATTTTAACGCTTTTAAACAGCGGCAATTTGCTTAATTTTATCTCTCTTGGCAGCTCTAATGTGCGTCCGGACCTTTTGCTGATATTTCTTCTGTTTATAGGAGCAAACTGTGAGAGCAACGAAGCAATAATAGCTTCATTTGTTATAGGTTTTGCCGCGGACATATCCGGAGCATCCATGGGTCCTTATATGGTAAGCTTCGGTCTGTTCGGTTCGGCTGTTTCGCAAATGCGTAAAGTCGTATTAATGAGGCGAATGACACATCAAGCCTTAGCGATCTTTGTTCTGTCCGTTATTGCGGGCGGATTAGCGGAGCTGCTTGGCGCAATAAAACTGAATACCGGTACCGCAAATATTTTTTCGGTCATCCTTGGTACCTCTGTCTATTCGGCAGTTGTAGGGCCCCTGATCTGGCAACTATTTTCGCTACTGGCCGGGTGGCTGAATGTATCGGACAAACAATACAAGCGGCAAAGCTCCAGGTAATATCCCTTAAGTATAATCTATGTATAAACAGCGGTTAAATATCTTTATCCTGTTAAGTGTGCTATGCATCATTGTCTGCGGAGTTAGACTTGCCCAACTTCAATTGTTCAACAGTCAACGCTTTCGTGATCTGATCGAGCAGGAAGGCCTGCGGGCCCCCGCCCAGTTACCGACGATCAGGGGGAGTATTATCGATCGTAACGGTAAATACATTGCCGTCGACAAGCCGGCATTTTTTCTAGGCATCAAGTATCAATTGACGTGTCTGCTTGACGACAGGTATTGGCGCTGGCGTATTCTTGAGCGTGCCAACAGCAAAAATATAAGCCAAGAACAGGCAGAGATCGAACTTCGCAGCGAACTTGGGGACGATTATTTAAAGCTTATAGAAATAATAGACAAGCTGTCTCAGAACAAAGAGGTTTCAGTTTCAGCGATAGAGGAAAAGGTAAGGAGCATTAACGACCATATCTGGCGTATGCGTGAGTTCTTTGCCTGGCTGAAGGAATTTCCGAATTCGGAAATCCGTAAAAAATACAAATCAATGGGAGAGCCGATCCCGGCAAGTATCGCGCTGGCAGACTTTAAGGCTAAAGTTCCGGATGCCGACGAGCGAATCCTCTTGGCCAATAAAACAGACCTGCGTGAGATGTATCAGACGCATCTTCTGGTTGAGCTTGAAAATGAAAAAGAGCTTCTTGAGGCACAGCTTGCATTTGTTAATATCGAAGGCGTTGAGATATCGCCCAAAGGCAAGCGTTATTATCCTTATAATTCTGCGGCGGCTCAACTGATCGGCTGGGTCGGTAATGCGCAGGAATCCGAAAACGAGCTTTTTGATGACGATACTTATTCGCATTATCTTTCTGACGATATAGCAGGCAAAGGGGGAGTGGAAAGAGTCTGTGAAGTTTTTCTTCGAGGAAGGCGCGGAGAGGTTATTTATGACAGAGACGGTAACATGGTCGAACAATTGGGGAGAGATTCACAGTTCGGACAGGATGTAGTGGTGTCTATCGACATTGAGTTACAGCAAAAAATCGAAGAGAAGCTCAGTGACCCTGAAGTTACGACCAAGCCGGCAATAGGTGCGGTTGTTCTTGATGTCGCAACGAATGACATTCTTGCGCTTGTTTCGATGCCGGTGTACGATCTTAACTCGGTCAGACAGAATTATAATAAAATATTCAAGATGGCTGGTAATCCATTTGGAAATAAGGCACTGTATGAGACTTATCCGCCTGGTTCGACGGTTAAACCGGTTATACTGATCGCCGGACTGGAAGAAAAGAAGATCAGCGAAGGAGAAGTAATAAGCTGTCCACCAAGAAGCGCACCGAAAGGCTGGCCAAACTGCATTACTTTCAGGAAGTTCCATACCTGTCATGATTATAAATGGGATAATAACGCCCGTAATGCCATCCGTGGGAGCTGCAACGTTTATTTTTCGCATCTTGCACACAGGGTGGATTCAAAAGCATTACAAAAATGGCTATTTAATTTTGGTTACGGGAGGAAAATTTTGTCTAAACCCAATGTTGAGGAGTTGCTGCCCTTTCAACGTGAAAAAGGTATTGACCGAAACCTGCGTCAGTCGGGGGGACAAATATCTTCGGCTATACCATCCAGGGATGCCGTTAAATTTGAGGATATCACAAAACTTGAGACATATGAAAAAAGGATGTTCGGCATAGGTCAGGGCGGCATGAGAGCCACCGCACTACAGGTAGCAAACGCGATAGCCGCTATTTCAAGAGGCGGTATATATAAAAGCCCGCGATTGTTCCTTAGCGATGTCGATGTATTTAACGAGGAGCAGCGTGATCTTGGTATATCGGAAAACACATTACGGATCGTTCGTGACGGGATGAGGGCCGTGGCTTCGGAGGTTGACGGAACCGCTTATAGCGTATTTAAAGACAGCGTCCTTAACGAACGAGAAGTTAAAGTTTACGGCAAGACGGGTTCTACGGAAAAGCCGGAGCATGCGTGGTTTGCCGGTTTTGCAGAGGATTCGGCGGGGCGAGCTATCTCCATCGCAGTCGTGGTAGAAACCGGTGAAAGCGGCTCCAGAGATGCGGCGCCTTTAGGTCATGAGATACTTAAGCTTTGTAACGAGGCCGGTTACATCGGTACAATGCCGAAAGAAGAGCCCCCTACTGCTGCTGAAGATATGTAAGAGAGTTTTCGAGTATTTCCTTAACCACCGGAGCAGCCACCCTTCCACCACTGTACCCCTTACCGAGAGATCTGTCTGGTTTTATTATGGAAACAACAACAATCAACCTGGGATCTTCTACCGGAGCACCACCAGCAAAAGAAGAAACGTAATTTGTCTGATCGTATCCTTCCTTTTTGTCGCCTGCTATGTTGGCTGTTCCAGTTTTTCCGAATACCTGCCACTTTTTCAGTGCGGCCCTTGTACCCGTGCCTTCCTTTACAACATTAACGAGAGCATCTTTTACAATCCAATCGGCAACTTTTGGGTCTATTATGAAACCCGCCGAGGGGGTTTTTCGTTTTAAAAGTGAAACATTGCCGGAACTGTCAACTGTGGCTCTTAGCAAATAAGGATTGACGATCCTGCCGTGGTTTGCAAGCGTTGCATAGGCTTGTGCGATCTGAATCGCGGTAACAGTTATCTCGTGGCCAAAAGGTATCCTTGTAATGCTGTAGCCATCCCATGTTTTTGTAGGATGTAACATTCCTGATTCTTCGCCCGGCAGATCAATGTCCGTTTTTGCACCAAAACCAAAAAGCTTGAGACCATCGTAAAGCTTTTGTCTTTGGTTTTGTCTTTCCATTTTCTGGCCAATCTTCGCCATGCCGATATTGCTCGAATGGGTAAGTATTCCCTTGATGCTCAAATCGCCATATTTGTGATTCCCAAATTCTCCTATTTTACCGAAACCTTTACCGTGATAATCACCCATTTCACAATATATTACTTCATCAAAGTCTATAACACCTGCGTCAAGTGCAATTGCGGCGACTATCGGTTTGAAGATACTTCCCGGTTCAAAGGGATCTGTCAATGCAGTGTTCTTTAAATTTTCAGGCTGCTGTTCGGCAATGTTATCAGGGTCAAAGTCCGGCAGCGAAACGAGGGACAACACCGCACCTGTTTTTGGTTCCATCACAATACCCATGGCGGATTCTGCGTTATATGCTTTAAACTGTTTTAAGAGTGCCTGTTTTACAAACTGCTGGATGGAAGCATCGATGGTAAGTATTAATCCATAGCCATCGTTGACGATATTATCAGAGGCCTTGAAGCCTATCGGCTGGCGCATTGAATTAACAAAAAGAACATTTTCACCTTCGCTGCCTTTCAGATAAGAATCATATTTGAGCTCGATGCCGGCAAGAGCGTTTTGGTCAGAACCTACAAAACCAATGACATGCGACATTAGGGAGCCTGTGGGATAATATCGCTGCCAAACAGATTGTATCCCGATACCGGGCAGTCTTGCAGAGAAAATTCTATCCCGCTGGTCTGGGGTTATCCCCTCAATTATTTTAATAAACCTAGGGCTCTTGCTTTCATCAATAATCCTGCATATTTCATGTCCGGGATAATTTAAAATTTCCTGAAGCTGTGATGCTATCTGCCTGGCATCCTTTACTATTTTGGGATCAGCAAAGACGTTATCAACACGATTGCTTGCGGCAAGAATCCTGCTTCGTGAATCGACGATGACGCCTCTTTGAGGTTTTTCTTTTAATACGGCGTACTGCTGCCTGGTT
>JAFGKL010000166.1 GCA_016928585.1 Sedimentisphaerales bacterium | reverse complement strand
TCGTCACCATCTTCATCTTTTTTCTCGATACCTAATATAACCCCGGAGGCGTCGACCTTAACCTCGATTTCCCGGCCGTCTTTGTTCATTTTTGCTTCGTAGACAGTTTTTTGTGTTCCAAGTTCAGCCAGCTTTATTTCAGCGTATATAACTTCTTTTTCGATCTTTTTGATATCGGCTCCTTTTACTGCCTGACTTATAGACTCGGCAACCGCAGAAGGGATTGACTGCAAGCTTTCTTTTGTTTCGATGCTAACGACCGTGCCTTCTGCTGAGATCACCATAGAACCGCCATCTGCAAAATCAACTTCATAAAGCTTAAGGCTTTCTTCTTCTGCCTCAATCTTTGCCAACTCTCGATTCGGATACATTTTTTCAACTACGGCCTGGGCCGCCGAAGGCAGCGCATCCTTTTTACTGCATTCTTCTGCATACACTATGGTGCAGATGAGGACCGCAACAAGAATAATCAAACTGATCACTTTACAATACTCTTTTTTCATTTTCTTGCTCCTTAAAAAAGTCATAATTAGCTCCGTCTGTTATCACAATAACACTTTTTAACGAAATAGAGACCCACCTGAATCACTTTGGGTGCTAAGAATATCACAAATATTATGAGAAAATCGTGAGAGATGCTTACTTTTTTAAAAATTAATATCATGGCTTTCTACCGGCAGTTTTCGGGGGGGCAGGCCATTTGTTGATCAAGTCGATAGAAAGAAGCTGTTTAAAGTCTGTTTTTGGCAGAATCAAAGGTATTAAAAATTAATGAATCAGTTATAGACAAAAAGCTTGAAGTTTTAAAATATATTTGCTATAGACCCAGTTGTGTAGCCGGATTATTAGAATTGGAATGTCTATGGTTTTTATAGAACAACAAAGTCGTTTTCTCATTACTGCGAGCAATATACGTAGGTGTATTATTCATAAACAAAATATCCTGATGGGTTTAACCATGGTCCTGCTTTTACTCATGGCAGGATGTACGGCTGCGATAGTAGGGGGTAGCGAGCGAGCCTATAGCCATGTTAGAGGTGACTTGCTTGGTATTGTTCCTGAACCCCTGGAGAAGGCTTACCCCGCATCAGTGAAGGCACTGGAGGACTTGGAAAGATATGAAATTACTGAGCGCGAAGTAAATATAATCAATGGACATATTGTTGCTTATGATCCTCAGGCAAGGAAGGTTAAGGTTGATCTATCTAAGACGGAACACAATCAAACCCGTATCTCTATTAGAATTGGGCTTGTAGGCGATAGAGTGGAATCTATTCTCATCTATGATCGTATCCAGCACTACTTGCGTTTAGATCAATGAAATAGGATGGTATTTTGTTGCAAATCAGGTTTAGTTTAAATATATTAGGACAGCTGAAAAAGAATATACATATTATATGGGGGACCCCGGTTAAATGCAATTCATACCAAAATCAAAAAGCAGAAAATATCGTATTGTTCTGTCCAGGGTATTAGCAGTTTTACTGATGTTGTTTGTAGCATTATCGCAAAGTACGTGGGAGAACAGATCTTCTCTTTTTACTGAGGTTGTATTTTTAGCAGGTGTTTTCTTTGCATCAATAGCTTCTTTGGGGCGCCTGTGGTGTTCCCTGTACATTGCGGGGCGCAAGACAAAAAGCCTGGTCATCGAAGGGCCGTATTCGATATCACGAAATCCTTTATATTTTTTTAGCATGATCGGGATACTTGGAGTTGGGCTCAGTACCGAAACGATAATCATTCCTTTTGTCCTGGTTTTGGTTTTCGCATTGTATTACCCGTTTGTCATTAAGAGTGAAGAAGAGCGTTTGCGTGAGGAACATGGAGAGAAGTTTGATAAATATGTTAATGCAGTTCCCCGATTCTTTCCTAAAATCTCCTTATTAAATGAGCCCCAGGAATGGCCTGTTGATCCGGTTGTTTTCAGAAAACATATAATCAGTGCTCTTTGGTTTATCTGGCTGATAGGAATAATAGAGTTTATCGAAGGATGCCACGAACAGGGTTTACTTCCTGTTGTGTTCAATATTTATTGATATTAGATTATGAATAACAAATTATTTAAAATCATATGCTTTATCATGGTAATCGTACTATGCATGCTTGCTTTTGTGTTTCAGGGCAGCCGCGGTATATGGCAGCCGGATGAAGGTTACTATGTAGGAACTGCAATTACAATGCTGCAAAAGCAAACCCTGCTTATTCCTTATCTTGGGGAAGATGAAATATTTTTAGACAAACCACCCATGATATATTGGGGCATTCTTGCAGGCCTAAAGCTTTTTGGCCAAAGCGAATTTGCAGTACGATTTTTTCATGCGATCTGCTTTATACTGACATCGTTGACAGTGGGGTTGATCAGTTGGGAGCTTTTCAAAGACAAAATTCTTGCGTTACTTTCCACTTTCATTTATGCGACTATGGCGGTTCCTTTTATTGCGGCAAATTTTGTAACGCCGGACACTCCGCTTGCTTTATTTACAACCATTGCTATTCTTTTTTTTTGGAAAAGCGCGGAAACAAACAGCAAAGACATATCATGGAAGATGCTTCTTTGCCTGGCAGTAGGTTTTGGTTATCTTGCCAAGGGACCTGCTGTTTTAATTCCATGCGGCGGCATGTTCATTTTTCTTGCCGTCAGAAGAAAAGTTATTAAATACTTCTGGACGCCATGGTCTATTGTAGGACTTTTACTGTTTATTGCAGTTGGTTTGGGATGGTATATCTGGATAAGCATCGAGCTTTCCGGAGCGTTTACATACCTTTTTGACAGCCAGATCTGGGGCAGGCTGGTTTCTGAAAAGTACAACCGAAACCCCGGCTTATTGGGTGCCCTGATCTATCTTCCCGTGCTGATATTTGGTTCACTGCCATGGTCGTCTATATGGCTCGAGAAAAGAGCTGTTATTAGAAACACTCTGTTTAAAAAAAGCCGGTGGAGAAATATTAAGGATAAGCCGGCAGTGCTTTTTTTGATATGTTGGTTTTTTATTCCGCTTTTGATACTTTGTTTAGCGAGTTCAAAACTTGGCTTTTATGTTCTGCCGATCTTCCCTGCATTGGCCATTGCTACCGCAAAACTATGGAAAGAAAAAATTCCGAATGTAACATATCTTCCCTTGAAAGAGAAAATGAAAAGTTTTCGCAAGCCTGTATTGCTTTGTTCTATTTGGATAATAATGTTAATTTTTTCGAAGCTGATCCTGGCTTACCACCCTACACCGGATGACATGAGAGTATTATGGGCACAAATTAAGCCACATTTGCCGAACGCTAATTATGAGGTTGCGACGGTTGACGATAGAGCGGACGGACTTGTGTTCTATGGGGTTAAAAAAATTGAACATATTAGTAGTGACTCTGAAGCTTATCCAACCTTTACAAAAATAGAATTCATACTCGAAGAGATAAAAGAGATGGCGGAAGAAAAAGAACAGGGGATCTTTCTTCTGCATGGAGACAAAGACATCTTAAAAACTATCAATATTCTCCGGGAAGCTGGAATAGTCTTTGAAACAATAAAATTGCCTTATGATCGGACGGTCCTGATAATGGAGCTGCCAGACGGACAAGGCGACATAAGTCTTTCTTAATGCGTTAGTTATGGAAACAGAAAAGGTGTTTACCTTTTGTATTTCCGACATTAGTAGCGAGGGTAGTAGCAGCTAGACATTAATTTTTAAAATTTAGGTCTTGACAAAAACGGCTAATTTGTCTATAATGTCCATAGACAAACAAGAATAATAGAATCATAATCAAAAAAAGGAGCTTTTAAATGAGACTTACGACGAAAAGCGAATATTCGATATTGGCACTTATTTATCTTACTCGTAATGAGAAAAAAGGTTTTGTTAAAATAGAAGATATTTGTTGCAAGTATGACATTTCCAAGAAGTATCTTGAACTTCTATTTACTGTGTTAAAGCAGAATCGGTATATAAAAACCAAGCGAGGCGCAAGCGGCGGCTATAAGTTATCAAAGCCTGCTTCGCAGATAAGCGTTGCGGAAATAATACGTTTGATGGATGGGGCATTGGCCCCGACAGAATCAGTCAGCAAATATTTTCATTCGGATACCCCTTTGGCAAAAGAGAAGAATATCCTGCCCGTATTTAAGGAAATAAGAGACTACATTTCGGATCGCCTTGAGGCTTTGAAGCTGTCCGATCTGGCATGAAAGGAAGGTAAATAAAATGAGAAAGATCGTAAGTTGCTTGTTAGTCGTTAGTCTTTTGATGGCGACTGGTTGTCAGAAAGATCCGAAGGGGAGGTCAACAGAAGAGCTAAGTGGAACAATATCTATGTCCGGAGCATGGGCACTTTACCCCATGGTGGTTAAATGGGCAGAAGAGTTCCAGAGGATTCATCCGCAAGTTAAGATAGATGTTTCTGCCGGAGGTGCCGGCAAAGGAATGGCGGACTGCCTGGCACAGGCTGTGGATCTTGGTATGGTATCCCGGGATATTTATCCTGTTGAAGTTCAAAAGGGTGCATGGTGGGTTTCTGTAACCAAAGATGCGGTGGTGCCAACCGTCAACAAGAACAATCCTGTCCTTGACACACTGCTAACTAAAGGGGTTAAAAGAGAAACCTTAATAAACATTTGGGTAACGGGAAAAGTTGAAAACTGGGGGCAGGTCACAGGCGATCAGGCAGGAGATCAAATCCACGTATATACGCGATCCGATGCCTGTGGTGCGGCCCAAACCTGGGCTAAGTTCTTAGATAAAAATCAGGAAAACCTTCTTGGGGTTGGAGTTTATGGAGATCCGGGATTAGCTGAGGCCGTAAAGAAAGACACTTTAGGGATTGGGTTTAATAATATCAACTATGCTTATGATTCCAAGACCGAAAAGGAGGTTGAACAGATAAAGGTACTGCCTATTGATCTTAATAATAATGATCAAATAGATGAGGACGAAAATTTCTATGACAGCCGAGACAAGATAGCCAACGCCATAGCAGCAGGGAAATACCCCTCTCCGCCGGCCAGACCTTTGTATCTTGTTTCTCAGGGCAAGCCTGAAAGAAAAATAGTATTAGAATTCATAAAGTGGATCCTTGCCGATGGCCAAAAATATGTTTCGGAATCAGGTTATATCAACCTGACCGAAGAAAAGATCTCTCAGGAACTGGAAAAACTCGAAGAATAAAAACAATCTATTAAAGCAGGAGAAGTAGTGATGGAAATAGAACGAATAACAATAATAGGAGGTTATGGCAAAAATGGAGAAAAGGAATTAGTTGATGAGATCAGTTTTGAAATGGGTGACGAGGTGAGTATCGTTGGGCCGACTGGTTCGGGAAAAACCGCATTGATTAATGATATAGAATTGTTTGCTAATGAAAACACACCGTCTCGAAGAAAAATACTTATAAACGATGCCATCCCATCAGAGGAGTTTGCGTCGGATCCGTCGAAAAACCCCATTGCATTGATTACCCAGCATACGAATTTTTTATCTGATATGCCGGTAGATAAATTTCTGACCACCCATGCCAGGATAAGGCAGGGCGGCAAAAGCAGGACAATCATAGAAGAAACCCTAGAATTTGCAAATGAGCTGACCGGGGAAGCCATACTTCTGGATAGCGTGATGACCGAATTGTCCGGAGGGCAGACTCGTGCGCTTTTAATAGCGGATGCGGTAATAATAGGGAACTCTCCGATAATTCTGCTGGACGAGATAGAAAACGCCGGCATTCATCGGACAAGAGCTATGGAACTTTTGAAAAGATATAAAAAGATTTTTATCTTTGTGACTCACGACCCAAGAATTTCACTTCTTTCAGATTGCAGGATTGCCATGAGAAACGGGGCAATGCAAAAAGTGATCATAACAGACGATGAGGAATCAAGAGTATGCAAGGAAATAAAAAAAGTGGATGATCTCATGCTGGATTTCAGGAATCGCATAAGGATAGGAGAACGTCTTAGTGAAAAGGGACTGGGTGAAAAGTTAAGAGCAATAGGATTATAGCTTAACGAAGGAGAGAGCGTAAATGAAAGTTGTAATATGTGCCGGACCGCCAACTAGTGGCAAAACAACAGTATTGAAGCAAGTGATTAAAAAGCTGATGGAGAAGGATATTCGGGTTGTATATCTAAAAATAGATGTTCAGTTTGCAGACGAGGACGAATTATTCAAGGAAGAATTTGGGATACCAACGAAAAAGGTTTATTCAGGCGATTTGTGTCCTGACCACTGCAATGTGGTGGTTCTTGGAGATGCTATAGAATGGGCTCGGGGCGAACAGGCTGATATATTTTTTGTTGAAACGGCAGGGCTGTGCCTGAGATGTTCCCCTTATATTGAGAATTCTCTGGGCATGGTTGTTCTTGAGGCCACCTGCGGGATGAATCTGCCCCGAAAAATTGGCCCGATGCTGTCACTGGCTGATATTGCGGTAGTAACAAAGATTGATCTGGTCTCACAGGCAGAAAAAGAGGTATTCAGGGCAAATATCAACCATGTAGCAGATGTCTCTGTCATAGAAACTGATGCTTTACACGGCATAAACATAGGACACATCGTAAAGAGGATTGAAAAAATGCCGGACATTGAAGAGTCATTGCTGCTTAGAGGTAATCCGCCTGTGGGCACGTGTACTATTTGTGTAGGCAAGAAAGAGATAGGTGCACATGCCCATTTTGGAGTATTGAGAACTCTTGAATCGGACATATTTTATAGAGGAGAGTAAGTAAAATGAAAAGTTTAGGAATAATCGAAAAATTACCCGGGAAGAATTGTGGACTATGTGGTGTAAAAAGCTGTTCGGAATTTGCAGAATTAGTAGCAAGTGACAATGCTGCAATGGAACGATGTATTTTTATGGGAGAGAAAAAAACATGTTCGATCAGTGAGGAATTTAAAGAAGAAGACATCACATGGAAAGACAGCCTTGACAGAGAATATGATTTTGTTTTAGACAAGTTTCCGGGTGAGACCGGACCTCGAGAAACCATAATACTATTTAACCCGACGAATGTGGAAAAGCTGAAAATTAAAAAAGGTGATATTTTATATGGTCGTCCCGCCTGGATCTCCTGCGGTTGCCCCGTTACACATGTCGGCGTAGTGGTGGAAGAGCCTGACTATTTCAACGGAACTGTTGTATGGTGTATTGTTGGACCGATGTTGTCCAGAGACGGAGGAATTGACATTGGTTACTACAATACCACTGCTTATGAAGGCTTAGTTAAACACAAGAAAGTGGAACTGCAGATCGGAAAGAGGCATTATTTTCAGCCGAGATACTGCATGCTTCAGTGGCG
>JAFGKL010000029.1 GCA_016928585.1 Sedimentisphaerales bacterium | reverse complement strand
TTCGTAGCTGCTGACAGACTCCTGCTCTTTTAATATTTTCAGATCGAACGAGTCAAACATTTTAGAAAGAACGGACTGATAATAAGTGCGCCCTCCCTGCCTGTCTATTATTATCTGAATAGCCGAAGGGCCTGAATCCGCCTTTTGAGCCAGTTTAAAGGCATTATTGACAAGCGTACAGATAGAGGTAAAAAGCACGCTCGCCTTGTTTTTAACAACATCGACCAAATGGTTATAATGAGCTACATCAAGGCACTGCGAAGAAAGAGACAAAAGTTTTATACCGTTATCTTCCATAGATTTTTTAAGAACCTTTGAAGCAAGAATAATGTCGTCCCGGTCCGCACCAAGAGTCTGATCGGCAAGATCCTTGTACCATGGATAATTCCCCAGCCGCGCATTGCAGTCGGGACTAAGACGGTTTAATAATTCAGCAGCATTATTAACAGCCTCATCCGCAAAGTTCCCGGCTGCTGAAATGGATGTCAGCACCGAACGTCGAAGATGGTTGATGCCGCTTGATCTTGTGTATGCTTTTTTACTGTCAGTGATCAGCAGCCTGCCGGCAAGATGTTTTTTATTCTGCGAAACCGCCGCCGAAAGAATCTCCCACATATCCGCCCTGATGAACTGATCAGGAACATTGAACACCGCGGAACTGACGACCAGCGGACCAAGGATCGGCCCATACCCGGCTTCATCGATCCCAACCAGAAAAGCCATAAAATCCTCCCTGACGACAAAAAAATCTAAATTACAAGCCCTTATTATAGCCGGGAAGGGGCTTTTCTCAACAGCAATCGTCTTATTTTATTCCCATTATCAGAGCCAAAAACCGGCTTTTTAAGCCAAAATAAAAAATTTGCAAAAAAACCATAAAAAAGCCTTGCTAAATCATAGTTACTCCTATATAGTAGCTACTACGATTTACATAATTCGCCGGTTAAAGGAATTTAAATTAACGGCCCCCCGTCAGGACCCAGCATGATTGGGGGGCCGGCCGGCTTATAAAAAAAAACAGGCCGTTAATGGGGGGACGGCCTTTAAACTTAATAATATTCCTTTATTAAAGAATAACAGGGTTTTACAATTGAAGCCGTTAATGTATGGCACAAATAGATAATGATAAAATGGTAATGTTCGAAGAAAGGTGCCGCAAGGCGGGTCTTAAAGTGACCCACCAGCGAAAAGCTATCTACCAGACTCTTATAGAGTCCAAGCTGCACCCCTCAGCAGATCAGGTCTATCGACAGATCAAGCGATCCATTAGTACGATATCATTGGACACAGTTAACAGAACTCTGCAAAAGTTCAACGAACTGGGGCTGGCATTCACGGTAGAAGGTTCAGGTGAGGCAAGGCGTTATGATGGCAATATGCACGATCATCAACACTTTAAATGCATAAAGTGCAGGAGGATAATTGATTTCCATCATGGGGAATTCGACGACATCGATATCCCCCCTGCTATCGCTAAAATATACAAGATATTGAGAAAAACCGTTTACTTTGAAGGTATATGTGATAAATGTAAGTAATAGTAATGGAGGCATTAACATGAAGTTAAAAGGCACTAAAACAGAAAAAAATCTATTAGCAGCGTTCGCCGGTGAATCACAGGCAAGAAATCGTTACACCTATTATGCCAGCCAGGCTAAAAAAGAAGGCTATGTTCAAATATCAGCAATATTTGAAGAAACTGCTAACCAGGAAAAGGAACATGCCAAAAGAGAATTCAAGTTTCTTGAAGGCGGCGAATTAGAGATTCAGGCCGCTTTCCCGGCCGGAGTGATAGGTAGCACAAAGGAAAATCTCTTAGCAGCAGCCGCTGGAGAACACTACGAAACAACTGAGATGTATCCGGAATTCGCAAAAGTAGCTGATGAGGAAGGATTCAGTGATATAGCAAAGGTATTCAGGAATATCGCTGTGGCAGAAAAACGCCATGAGGACAGATACAAAGCTTTAGCGAAAAATATTGACGACGGAACCGTGTTCAAACGCCAGAAAACGGTAAGATGGGTATGCAGGAACTGCGGCTATGTTCACGAAGGACCGGAAGCACCGGATGTTTGCCCGGCCTGCGCACATAAACGCGATTACTTTGAACTTGAAGCAGTAAATTATTAAAAATCAATAAGGGAAATATAATTAGAATGCAAAAGATCAAGGAAAATGTAATTTTCGTAGGGTCGCAAGACTGGGACAGGCGGCTTTTTGATGAGCTTATCCCTTTGCCGGACGGAACGAGCTACAACAGCTATCTCGTGAAGGGAAGCGAAAAAACAGCTCTTATCGACACGGTCGATCCGCCCAAGGCAGAGGAACTGACAGCAAAACTCGTTCGTCTTGGCATAAGCAGAATCGATTATATTGTTTCACATCATGCAGAGCAGGACCATTCAGGAAGTTTGCCGGATTTGCTGGTACTGTATCCGGATGCAAAGGTCGTAACCAATCCCAAATGTAAGCAAATGCTTATCGATCTGCTTTGTATTGAAGAAGACAGGTTCATTACCGTCGAAGACGGGCAGACTTTAAGCCTCGGGGACAAGACGCTTGAGTTCGTATACACCCCATGGGTACACTGGCCCGAAACAATGGGGACCTATCTGCAGGAAGATAATATATTTTTCTCGTGTGACTTTTTCGGTTCTCATCTCGCGGCGAGCAGTCTTTTCGTAGAAGACGAGCGAGTCGTTTACGAAGCGGCCAAAAGGTATTATGCGGAAATAATGATGCCCTTCAGAGGCCAGATCAAAAAGAATCTCGAACGGATCAAGAGTCTTAAGATAGATATCATAGCCCCCAGCCACGGCCCGGTATATGACAGGCCCGGTCTTATCATTGAAGCATACAAGGACTGGGCCGGCGATAAGGTCAAGAACGAAGTCATAATAGCTTATGTTTCAATGCACGAAAGTACCAGGGCCATGGTGGAACACTTTGCAGAGGCACTTATCGAAAAAGGTGTAACGGTAAAGGAGTTCAATCTTACAAAAACCGATATCGGCAAGCTTGCAGTTTCGCTTGTTGACGCAGCTACCATCGTGATAGGCTCGCCAACAGTACTTACCGGCCCGCATCCTGCAGCGGCTTACGCAGCCTTTTTGGTAAATGCGTTACGGCCAAAGACAAAATGCATATCGATAATAGGTTCTTACGGCTGGGCAGGCAAAATGGTAGAGCAGCTCGCAGGGCTTATTCCGAACCTCAAAGCCGAAATACTTGAGCCAGTCCTGATCAAAGGATATCCTAAAGAGCAGGATTTTGTTCTGCTCGATGAATTAGCAGAAAAAATCGTTGAAAAACATACAGAACTTGGAGTTATAAAGGATTAACGAAAGGGGAATATAATGGCTGCAAAACTTGAAATTTATAAATGCTCACAATGCGGTAATATCGCCGAGATGCTGCACGGCGGCGATGGAGAGCTTTTCTGCTGCGGTGAGCCAATGAAAAAGCTTATTGAAAAAGCAGAAGACCAGGGACAGGAAAAGCACGTGCCTGTCATTGAAAAGATCAGCGGCGGCTATAAAGTAAAAGTCGGCAGCATAACACATCCTATGGAAGAAAAGCACTATATCGAATGGATCGCGATCGAAGCAGACGGCAAAACATACAGAGAATTCTTAAGTCCGGGGCAGGCTCCTGAGGCGGTATTTATGATAGACGCTGCAAAAGTGATCGCCAGGGAACACTGCAACGTTCACGGATTGTGGAAAGGAGTATAAAAATGCTTTCTAAAAAAATGGAAGACGCGTTCAACGCCCAACTTAACGCAGAGCTTTATTCATCATACCTCTATCTTTCGATGGCGGCTTATTTTGAAAGCACCAACCTTGCAGGCTTTGCCAACTGGATGAATGTCCAGGTACAGGAAGAGCAGTTCCACGCAATGAAGTTTTATAATTATATCAATGATCGCGGCGGAAGGGTAAAGCTCGGTCAGATAGATGCTCCGCAGGTAGAGTGGGACGGGCCAATCGCTGTTTTTGAGGCGACACTTAAACACGAACAAAAGGTCACGTCCCTGATAAACAACCTTGTGTTTCTGGCACGTGATGAAAAAGACAATGCTTCCGAGATATTTCTGCAATGGTTCGTAAACGAACAGGTTGAAGAAGAAGATAACGCAGGCACCCTGCTCGGACAGCTTAAACTTATCAAAGATAATCCTCATGCACTGTTCATGATCGACAGAGAATTATCACAACGAGTTTTTACACCACCAGTAACTAAAGGAGAATAATTATGGGTATAACATTCAGCGCAGACGAAATATTCGAGATGGCAGAAGAGATCGAACGTAACGGCGCAAAATTCTATCGCAAGGCCGCCAAGAATGCAGCCACCAAAGACATCAAAGACATGCTTGTTAATATGGCAGTTATGGAAGACGGCCATGAAAAAACCTTTGCAGAAATGCGAAAGGAGCTTTCAGAAGCAGA
>JAFGKL010000165.1 GCA_016928585.1 Sedimentisphaerales bacterium | reverse complement strand
TGAAGTATCTGGATATGTGGCCGGTGTCGGTCCAATCGAACCGGGAGGCGATCTGTGTTATTGTTAAATTCGTGTCCATCAGCATTCGAGAGATGTTGTTTATACGGACACGTCGTAATTCCTCGTTTATCGAACGTTTTAAAACTTTTCGGAATCTTTTTTCAAGCACCCTGCGTGATAAAGTTGTCTTAGCGACCACATCGTTTACCTGCAGGTTGTTATGCCAATTGTCATAGATGAAACGTATAGCATCGGCAACGTCTTTGTCCTTAACATTCAAGATATCCGTTGACTGTCTGGCTATGATATGAGTGGGACTGATAAAGATAGTATTTGCCGAAGTTTTTTTTCCGGACATTAATTCATCGAGCAGTTGTGCCGCTTGAAAACCTGCCTGCTCGAAATTTACCGAAATGCTTGAAAGTGCCGGCGAACAAATGTTGCAAATAAGTTCGTCATTATCCACGCCCAAGACAGCAACATCTTCGGGTATCTTGATCGAAACTGTTTTACAGGCCTCAATTATCTGCATTGCCCGCTCGTCATTGCATGCCATTATGCCGACGGGTTTTTTAAGCGATCTTAACCACTGTGCAAGATAAGCTTTTTCCTGATCGACAGAAACGGGTTTTTTTTGGTTTGGAGATCTATAGAAGTCAACATTAAAACCGGCTTTGGCTATTTCCTGTGCAAAACTTTCACTTCTTGCCTGTGACCAATAGATATCGGTTAGTCCGCAATAAGCAAAATTCCATAAGCCGCAATCCAAAAGATGCTCGGCGGCCATCCTGCCGATCTGTTTGGAATCGCTAATGGTATTCGATACGCCGGGGTGACCAGCTCTGTAAATACCACTTCCAATTACGGGGATATTCATTTTAACTATTTGCTCGATGTATTCAAGTCCACGGGTTATGATGCCATCGGCAGGGATGTTCCTGAACCAAAGTTCATCGCCGGATCGTATTTTATTTTCCCTATCAGGCAGTGGTTTTATATAAAACTCCCAAGGGCCATTTTCGGCGGCGTACCTGGCGATACCGCTTAGAAACCGGCGTTCAGTCTCCCTGGATCTATCTATCTGCAAGATTATTTTTGCTGTTTTAGGCATAAAACCCACTTTTTATGTTTAAAATGCGTTTTTTTGACCATTGACATCGTGTTCGCAAACTGGCGGCATTATATCGCAAATTGGCTTTCATTTCAAGCTAAAAGTGGTTAATATGAAGTATTATCCATATAATTGTTAGACAGGAGAGACATAGAGATGTTTGAACTTAGAAAAGATCGTAAGTATTCACTTATAATTCCTACGAGTATGGGTTTGAGGCTGACCCCTGTTTGCAACCAGCCTTTTCACTGCAGTGATACATTCAAGATGCAAGCCACCAGTGCCGAAAGTAACGTTGCCAGTGTGGCTTCATATTTGGGACATCCTGTAAAGGTTCTTACTGCTTTTGTAAAGGGCAGTCCTGTCTCTCGTTTTATTAAAGATAACCTTAGAAGCCGGGGTATGGATTATGAGGGTCCCGAATTTGACCAAGGCGGTCCCTGGGGCTATCGTCACCAAATAAACATGGCCGACAGCGGCTGGGGCAGCCGCGGGCCCCGTGTTCATAATGACCGGGCCGGGGAAGTTGGGCGTCTTCTGGATGTCAACGATTTTGATATGGATCGTATTTTTAAAAAAGAAGGCGCACAGATAGTTCACCTTTCCGGTCTTATTGCGGCACTTTCGCCACAGACAGGCAAGTTCTGCCTTGACATTGCCAGTGCTGCTAAAGCGAACGGGTCGCTGATATCGTTCGATCTGAATCACAGGGCAAGTTTTTGGAAAGGGCGCGAGAAGGAACTATCAGAAATTTTTTCAGAAATTGCGAGCAAAGCTGACATCCTCGTTGGGAACGAAGAGGATTTTCAGCTGTGCTTTGGAATAGAAGGGCCCAAAGAGGGGGGAGAAGGACTTGAAGGTAAGACAGACAGCTTTAAGGAAATGATCGGCCGTGTGAAAAAGACGTATCCCAATGCGGGCATTTTTGCGACGACACTCCGTGAAGTAGTAAGTGCCAACCTGCACAAGTGGGGGGCAATCGTAACTGCCGATAACGACTGGCATATAATCAAGCCCCGAGAGATCGGAGTTCTGGATCGTATAGGCGGAGGGGACGGTTTTGTCGGGGGTCTGCTATATGGTGTTCTTGAGGGCTGGGACATTGAGAAGTGTACTCAATTTGGCTGGGCAAGCGGAGCTTTAGTAACGACACTGCTTACGGATTACGCTCAGCCTGCCGATGAGGCCCAGATCTGGAGTGTATGGGAAGGCAATGCGAGGGTAAAACGATAACTTATATTCAAAGGTTACATTAAGATGGAAGATATATTCAGCGTAAAAGATAAATGTGTAGTTATTACGGGCGGTGCGGGGGTGTTGTGCGGCACTATGGCCAGACAACTGGCCGATCTTGGTGCGAAGCTTTGCGTAGTGGATTACGATGTCTTTAGAGCAAACGAACTTTGCAAGCAGATCGAGGCGGATGGGGGTTTTGCGATACCGGTCGAAGCAGATGTTCTCGATAAGAAAAAAGTACAGGAAGCTTTTTCATGTGCTCTCGAAAGCCTTGGGAAGATAGATGTGCTTATCAATGGTGCAGGCGGCAATAAAAAGCAGGCCACTACTTCCGACGAACTTTCGTTCTTTGATATGCCTGCCGATGCGATCAGAGATGTTTTCGATCTTAACTTTATCGGGACGCTTCTCCCTTCGCAGGTATTTGGCAAATACATGGCTGACAAGGGCAAAGGTATAATCCTTAATGTTTCGAGTATGAATGCTTTCAGGCCGTTAACCAAGATAGCTGCGTATTCGGCAGCTAAAGCCGCGGTCAGCAATTTTACACAATGGCTTTCGGTTCATATGTGCCAGAACTATTCAAAAGATATTCGTGTGAATGCGATCGCTCCGGGTTTTTTCCTTACCGATCAAAATCGATTTTTGCTTACCGATGAAAAAACCGGCGAACTGACCGCCCGAGGCCAACAAATCATAGACGGTACGCCTATGGGAAGATTCGGAGATGCAGGCGAACTGCTCGGTGCCGTTTTGTGGCTGATATCCGATGCGTCAAATTTTGTTACCGGCACCGTTATTCCTGTTGACGGAGGATTTAATGCTTACAGCGGAGTTTAAAGGATGTAAAGCTTATTTGCCGGAAGACCCTTCATGGTAGACCATCATGTTATTATTTAAACGTGGAAATGAAAATGACGAGTTGTCAGCACAGGACCTAAAAGAAGGGTTGTATACTGTGCTTGGTAAACTGGGGGACAGGAAAAAAGTTTTAGTCGTTCCTCCGGATATTACGCGGTTTTATTCTCGTGCCGGCGAACTAACCGAAATGGCCTGGGGGTATTACGGCAAGCATCTTACCGATATACTTCCCGCTCTCGGGACGCATTTTGCAATGACTGCCGAACAGATCAGCCGGATGTTCGGAAAAACAGATAAGAGTCTTTTTCGCGAGCATGACTGGCGGAAGGGTATAGTTGTGCTTGGCGAGGTTCCCTGTGATTATGTTCGCCAGGTCAGCGAAGGAAAAGTAAATTACCCATGGCCGGTACAGGTCAGCAGGCTGCTTGCAGAGGGAGAGTTCGATCTTATACTTTCCATTGGGCAGGTTGTTCCGCACGAAGTTATCGGCATGGCCAACTATAATAAAAACATTTTTGTAGGTACCGGCGGAGCCGACGGTATCAACAAGAGCCATTTTCTCGGTGCTGTTTACGGGATGGAAAGAATAATGGGTCGTGCCGACACGCCGGTAAGAAAAATATTAAATTACGGCGAAGAGCATTTTGCCAGTCATCTGCCGATAATTTATGTTCAGACGGTTGTTCAGACAACAGATGCCGGGCAGGTTACAAGGGGTATGTTTATCGGTGACGATATAGAATGTTTCAATCTGGCCGCGGCGCTTTCTCTGAAAGTTAATTTTCAGATGCTTGACGAGCCCCTGAACAAAGTTGTTGTGTATCTCGATCCGCGTGAGTATAAGAGCACCTGGCTCGGAAATAAAAGTATATACCGCAGCCGTATGGCTATGGCCGACGGCGGCGTACTGATCGTACTTGCCCCGGGTTTGTCGGAGTTCGGGGAAGATACTGAAATTGACAGATTGATAAGGAAGTACGGCTATATCGGAACCGAAAAAGTTCTTGAGCTTGTTGAACAAAACGATGACCTTAAACAAAACTTATCTGCTGCGGCACATTTGATTCACGGTTCAAGCGAAGGCAGATTCAATATAACGTATTGTCCAGGCTCTCTTAGCAAAGACGAGATCGAGTCGGTTAATTTTAAATATGGCGATCTTTCGGAGATGCTGAAGAAATATGATCCTGAAAAGATGAAAGAAGGGCGTAACACCATCGAAGGGGAGGAAGTGTATTATATTTCCAATCCCGGTTTAGGTCTTTGGTCATCTAAGGATCGATTTAAATAATATTGTTAACAAAAAAGTTTTAGGAGCGAGTTAAAATGTCAAAAGCGGATATCGGTTTAATCGGCCTTGCAGTAATGGGTGAAAATTTTATCCTTAATATGGAAAGCAAGGGTTTTACCGTTGCGTGTTATAACCGGACGGTCGAAAAGGTTGATAATTTTACGAATGGCCGGGCCAAAGGCAAAAATATAATCGGTTGCCATTCTATTGAAGAGTTTATAAAGTCCCTTAAAAGACCGCGCAAAGTCATGCTTCTTGTAAAGGCCGGCAAGCCCGTCGATGCTTTTATAGATCAGGTGATCGACCACCTGGAAGACGGTGATATTATCATCGACGGGGGCAACAGTCATTTTCCGGATACGATAAGAAGATGTGCATATGTCGAAAGCAAAGGCAAGCTTTATATTGGCACCGGCGTATCAGGCGGCGAAGAGGGCGCTCTTCTTGGCCCGTCGATCATGCCAGGCGGTTCACCTGACGCATGGCAGCATGTAAAACCGATCTTTCAGAAATGTGCAGCCCAAACCAAAGACGGCGAGCCGTGCTGTGACTGGGTAGGTGAAAACGGAGCAGGGCATTTTGTCAAGATGGTTCACAACGGAATCGAGTATGGCGATATGCAAATGATATGCGAGACTTATCAAATGATGAAAGACGGTCTTGGGATGACCAACGACCAGATGCATGAGACATTTACGGAGTGGAATAAGGGCGAGCTTGATTCATACCTGATCGAGATCACACGAGACATCCTTGGCTATAAGGACGAAGACGGCAATGCTGTTATCGATCTTATCCTAGATACCGCGGGTCAGAAGGGTACAGGGAAATGGACCGCAATTGCCGCTCTTGATGTCGGTCAGCCTTTAACGCTTATAGGCGAGGCGGTTTTTGCACGCTGTCTATCAGCTTTGAAGGAAAAAAGAACGGTTGCCTCGAAAGTTCTTTCCGGCCCCAAGAAAACTTTTAGCGGCGATAAAAAAGCTATGATAGATGATCTTCGCAATGCCCTTTACGCGTCAAAGATAGTCAGCTATGCACAGGGCTACCAGCTTATGCGTGCAGCCGCCCAAGAATACAAGTGGAACCTTAACTATGGCGGAATTGCTCTTATGTGGCGGGGCGGCTGTATCATTCGTTCGGCTTTCTTAGGTAAGATCAAAGAAGCTTTTGACAAAAATCGCGAACTGGACAACCTGCTGCTCGATCCGTTTTTCAAAGACGTGGTCGTAAAAGCGCAGGAGGCCTGGCGTCGAGTTATTGTTGCGTCCGTTGAGATGGGAATTCCGATGCCGGCTATAGGTGCGGCCCTTGCATACTATGACGGTTATCGCAGCGAAAGGCTGCCTGCCAATCTATTACAGGCTCAGCGGGATTATTTTGGTGCTCATACATACGAAAGGGTTGATAAGCCTCGCGGTGAGTTTTTCCATACGAACTGGACCGGCCGGGGCGGAGAAACATCGGCCTCGACGTATGTTGTCTAGAATACTGTTAGGAATATTTTCTGAGGATCATATTTGCCGATTGCGTTTAAGCACGATCCCTGCGAATTTCCATGCGTTCTCGAATTTACTAAGCGGCAGCGATATTTTTCCGATCTCAGGATCTCCTATCGTAACCGCATCGCTTGAAACATCGAGCACCGCGACGCAGTGATCGACCATAAAAGTGTCCTGCATAATAACAAGTGTTATTCCGCCATTGATCAGCTCCTTGACGGAGTCAAACTTGCGAAATTGGCATTCCAGTCCATCCTTTGCATAAAGGTCATTAATAGCGTCATAGAGATCCTGTGGAAGGGTGCCTGTAATAGAGCTTGTTCTTGAATGGATCGCCAGTTGTCCCTCGTCTGCATCCAAGCCGAGTTTTGTCAGTGCCGTAACCGCAGCAGCCGGGCCACAAGTATAATCTTTGCTCTGAATACACACTCCGTCTGCGTTGATCCTTGTCTGAAGTGATGAGAGTTCACCTTCAAGCATGACCGGAACAAGACACGGCAATATAGTAAAGCAAACGACAAAAATCAGCATTACCGCGACAACGACAAACTTTTCCCATTTGTATCTAAGCTGAGGCATGGCTGCTGTCAAACCAAGCGATATGGCAAATGCCAGAACCATAAACCTGAAATGGCCTATTGTTATCGAAGCTAACGGCTGGTAATAAATAAGTGAATCGAAAAACCTTCCGGCAAGAATCAATCCGATCAATAAAAATGGAATTATAAAGCCGAATGCTTTGTATAGCCCGGCGGATATCGAAAGCCGTCTTCCGATATAGGCGCCTGCTATAGATACAAACACAACGACAAGTGTCTCCGCCAGGGAATTCATCACCGATTCCTCGTAACCACAGAAAAACTTTTGGCAAGAAGGATAAAAAGCCTTCTTGTCTACCCTATCCTCAATAAATCCATTCTACCTGATTTAACCTGAAAATTCAAGGCTCTGGTCCTGATACATATCATTTAATTTACTCTTTGAAATGGTTCTTTAAGAGGTTATTGGACGTTGCATCAACAAGTCAAAGCGTATTATCAACCCAAGTCCTCTATGATTTATTTTAATAAGGCGGCTTAAGACATTGAAACAGGATTGTTATAGGACTTTTTTAAGAAAGAATAATTTAATAAAAAAAGCGTATCAGATTTTTGTTTCGTTGTTTTATTTCTTATATTTTAAGTGAAGGTGATTTCAGCCGGGGTCCGGCTGTGTGTGTTAATAACAAAGGTGAAATCAAAATGGCAAAGAAAAAAGACATAGAAAATGATTCAAATGCGATCGAGATGGAAAACAGACATCTTTTTGGCGAGTTCCTTGTAGAGAAGGGCCACATCAACCAGGAACAGCTTGAAAAAGCGCTTGCTGAAAAAATTGAAAAGGGATGTCTGCTTGGCAGGGTATTGTCCGATCTTGAAATACTTGACGAGGAGAAAGTTACCAAGGCTCTTGCGGAATTCCTTTCGATGGAATATTTATGTCTTGATGATATTTCCGATCTGGACGTTAATCTTGCAAGGATCCTTCCTGAAAATATTGCCAAACGTTTCTGCGTGGTAGTTGTAGGCGAAGAGGAAGACAAGATAGTAGTAGCAATGGCAGATCCTCTTAACGTTATTGATATCGACACCATATCTCTAAAAATAAAACGTCAGATCAAGGTAGTTATAAGTTCAGAAAGCAGGATCAACCGTGCCATTGAAACTATATATCATGGTTCTGATATAGAAGAACAACATCTTCGCGACCTGATCGAGTTTGAAATAGAAACAGAGCAGGCTAACAAAGATGAATTTGAAGAATCGGAAAGTGTCAGCGAGGCGGAAGCAACTAAGGCTCCTGTAGTTCGTTTTGTGGATTTGTTACTAAGCCATGCCGTAAAAAGCAGGGCGAGTGATATTCATATCGAACCCCAGGAAGATACTATGGTTATACGTTTACGTATTGACGGAGTTTTACATGAAGTTGTTCCTCCTCCCAAGAGTATGCAGGCAGCGGTTGTTACCCGAATAAAGATCCTCTCCGAGATGGATATTGCAGAACGTCGTCTTCCCCAGGACGGTCGATTCAAAATCAAGACATCCGGCAGGACTATTGACGTTAGAGTTTCTGTGATTCCCGTAATATACGGGGAAAAGGCCGTGCTTCGTATTCTTGATTCTTCTGCAGTTGATCTGGATCTGAATAAGCTGGGCTTTGGAGGCGATCTTCTTGATGAGTTTAAGGTTATCCTGTCCCAACCTAACGGAATTATTGTTGTAACAGGCCCTACGGGTAGTGGAAAAAGTACAACCCTTTATTCGGTACTGAATTTCTTAAAGGATCCCACAAAAAATATTACCACGGTTGAGGATCCTGTAGAATATCGTCTTAACGGGATAAATCAGATACAAATCAAGCCTGAGATACACCTTGATTTCGCAAAAAGCCTACGAGCGATACTAAGACAGGACCCCGATATAGTTCTTATCGGAGAAATACGAGACAAAGAAACTGTTGATATTGCGATTAAAGCATCTTTGACCGGCCATCTTGTATTAAGCACTTTTCATACTAATGATGCTCCCAGTGCTGTCAGCCGGCTTGTTTATATGGGAGTAGAGCCCTTCCTCCTGGCTTCTACGCTTAAGCTTGTTCTGGCTCAGCGATTAGTAAGACGAATATGCGAATCATGCAAAGAACCTGTGGAACTTAATAACGAAGTTCTTGGAAGACTTGGTATAGATTCTGCAACCGCAAAGAATACGGTTTTTTATGCAGGGAAGGGCTGTAAGACGTGCGGAGGAACCGGATACATGGGACGATTGCCCATATTCGAGTTTCTAATAATGGATAGCGATGTTCGCGATACGCTTTTCAGAAATGGAAATGAAGCTGAAATAAGGCAGGTCGTTCGCGAGAAGGGGTATACAGGACTTCTTGAAAGCGGTGTTGCAAAAATGATCGAAGGATTAACCACTGCCGAAGAGGTTTTGCGTGTTACCTGTACCGATAAGTCGAAAACCTAAGGGTTTCAGGAGATATTACCATGGAAGAGCAAGTTAAATATTTTAAATATACTGCCCGTGATTTTACAGGCAAGAAAAAAGAAGACCTAATACAGGCCTCTTCTTCCAATGAAGTTGTCAGCTATTTGAGAGATCAGGGTTTTACTCCTATCGTTGTAACTGAAATTTCAAAGGGCAAGAAAAAGAAACAGAAATCCTCAGGACGTAAAAAGCGCATCAAGTCTTCTGATCTTTCGGCCCTTTGCTGGCAGCTTACCACAATGGTTGAGGGTGGTATTCCCATTATCGGGGCGATAGAAACCATATCCGAAGACATTGATAATGTTCAGCTTAAGGAGCTTTTGAGCCAGGTTTCAGAAAAAATGAACAAAGGCGAGGCTCTTTCGGAGGCCCTTTCACAGTTTCCCAAGGTATTCAACAAGCTCTCGTGTGCTATCGTATTGTCAGGTGAAACGGGTGGCAATCTTTCTGAAGCCTTAAGGAAGCTTGCCGAATATTTTGAGGGTCGCGATAAATTTGCAAAAAAGGTCAAAGGCGCGATGGCGTATCCTGCATTTGTGCTGGTCTTTATTGTGCTGATAGTGATCTTTATTATGACCTTTATCATTCCTCGCTTTACGATAATATTTGAGCAACTTGGTGACGATCTGCCTGCGTTTACGCAAAGCTTTATGGACGTCTACCATACAATCTACGATAATGCACTTTATATAGTTGGCTTTATTGTTATATTGATCATTGCAGGCATCACGATGTTCAAAACGACCAAGGGGCATTACATATTCTCCAGGGTATTTTTATCTATCCCCTTGTTTGGCAAGGTCATAAGTCAGGCATTTATGGTGGTTTTCTGCAGAACAATGTCAACATTGATCTCTTCCGGTGTTTCTGTAATGGATACGTTCGGCATCCTTCAAACCATGACTGCCAATGATATAATCCGGGAAGCTATAACGACAACTAAGGATCGCGTTGTAGAGGGGGCCAGTGTTTCTTCCAGTTTAAGCTCTTCCGGGTTCTTCCCCAACATGGTCGTAAAAATGGTTCAGGTTGGCGAGGAAAGCGGCTCAATGTCCAAGGTTCTTGAGAGGACGGCGGATTATTATGAAAGAAAGGTGGATTCAATGATAAGTACCTTGATGTCGCTGCTTGAACCTGTAATGATTGTAACGGTTGGAGGGATTGTATTGATTGTTACGCTGGCTTTATATCTTCCTATATTCTCAATGGGTTCCTAAAAGTTGCGGCTAAACCGCTGTTTTTGGCCTTTAAAAGGATTTGGACTTGAATTTTTAAATTATTTTTTGAGTAATTGGTATAGTTGCTCCCTTATCTGGTCGATTACCAAATAACGTAATCAAAAAAATAAATTTATTTTAGGGAGTTAACAATGAAGAGTAGAAAAGGTTTTACACTTATCGAACTGATGGTTGTAATCCTGATCGTTGGAATTCTTGCTGCTGTAGCAATTCCTATGATGAAGGGTCGTATCGATTCGGCAAAGTGGTCAGAAGGAAAAGCCGCGATGGGTACAATTGCTACCGGTCTGCGTGCTTATGCCGCTGAGAAACAGGCGGTCACTACCACGATCACCGATCTTGGGATCACGGTCTCTGACCTGAACGGTACTTATTTTGATGCTACAAACTATGCTATTACCTCAGCAGCCTATGATGCCACTGCTAATCCTGCATTGACATTTGTTCTGACTGCAACCAATAGCAGTCTCACACCTACTACGGTAACTTTGAATCAGGATGGTACATGGACTCCCTAGTTTCGTCCATGTGCTTAAAGCAACAAGTTTGAATTTTTAAAAAGGGGCCGAGAGGCCCCTTTTTTTGCTGCATTATGAATGAGCCCAAAAAATGAGTTTACCAGTAAAAAAATCATCCGGCCTTACGCTTATAGAAATAATGGTATCTATTGCTATTATTCTTGTTGTGGTTGTTGGTGCTGTAAGCTTTCGATATTATGCCGCCATGGACGCAAGAGAGGCCGATGTGAAAATATCTGCTGCAAGGATCGGGAATATGCTGCTCGATGCATGGAAAGGAACAGGCGGCTCTGCCACCTACGATCCGGTTTCCGAATTTGGCCTTGATCTTAATATTTCGATCAGTGCAACCGGTCCCAATGTTCCCACAGGATTTATAAAATTGGATTCATATCTAATATCAAGTAATCGGGTCAGCTATTATGCCACACTTTCATATAAAGACTCAACTTCAACTACCCCCGGAGTTTTAACGGTAACGATTTCATGGCTGAACAACTATCAGTCTGGTACAGTTTCGGTATCTGATGAATCGGTAAAACTAACTACATTCGCGAAGAATTAATGCCAAATAAGAATGAAAAATAAAAGAATACAAAACAGAAAAGCAGTAACATTGACCGAGTTGATGGTAACTTTGTTATTATCGACAGTGGTTGTACTTGCGCTTGGTTCGGTTCTGGCAGACAGTCAAAAGGGCTGGGTGGATATGTACTCAAGGGCATACAGCGATGTTGTTACGGATGCCTATGTATCCCAAAAGGCTTTTTCAGCGATAGTACGCAAGTCGAGTATTATTGCATGTGAACTTGGAACATCAAACGAGTATGCGCAGGTTTATTATTACAATGACCTGTCATCTACCGAACTTGACAGATATGCCAAGTTTTATGTCAGCAGCGGCAAACTTATGATGGAGCTTGGAGAATTTACGGTTGCAACATTTACACCATCAAGCGTGTTAAGTACCACGACATTGGCAAGTAATGTTACATCGGCAGTTTTTGATGTTAAAGGGGCATCTGTGCAGATGTTCTTGGATCTGGATAACAATAAAGAACAATTACAGGTAACCTGTTCTGCCGTAAGGCATAATGATGGTTTTTAAGGAAAGACAAATGAAGATAAATAAAAAAGGCCTTGTGCTGACAATAGTAGCCTCATTGGTAGTAATCATAATTCTGACAGGTTTGGGCTTATTAAGGCTCGGATATCATTCACGTATACAGGCAGTTAATGCCGCGTCCGTTATATCAGCCGAACAGGCTGCCGATGCCGGTCTTACTGAGGCAAGATTTCTGATGAACAAAAAATTAGTTGACGAACTTGTTTGGGACAATGATTCCCTGCCAGTCGCATCTGATGTTGCTTTGGGTAATTCTTATGCCTCATATAGTTACACTGTAGCAGGTGATCCTTCCGGTTTTACAGTTAACTCAACCGGCCGATCCGGCAGGGCGACAGAAACGGTGTATGCTTCTTTAAAAGCCAAGTCCTTATGGACGGGATTGTCCGTTAAAAATACAGTTGACGTAAAGAATGGAGCAATCTTCAGCACTATTCCTGCAGGTGGCGACTTTGCAATAATTACAAACAGCATCGCATCAGATTCGATAATACTCAAGTCAGGAGTTGTTGTACCGGGCGATGTTGTAGTAGGGCCGGGTGGAGATGTTAATGATGCGATCTCCACAAAAATGGATACTATTATTGAAGGCCAGACTTATGCTGCTGATGAAGAAATATATTATCCTTCCGTAGTAGTGCCTACGGAGCTGGAAACACTATCGATAACCTCTTATTCTTATTCAGAGGGAACGCCGCTAACCGGCGATATTAAATTCAGTTCAATTACTGTTCCGACCGATAAAGTTCAGGAGATACAGGGTGATTGCAGAATATATGTAACTGAGGGTATAGTTCTAAATAACAATTCAGAATTAGTTGTCAAGCCCGGTGCCTCTCTGGAAATATATGTTGGTACCGGGATAGAGGCAAAAACCTCCGCAAATTTGAGTAATGAAACAGCCGATGCCGACAATCTGCTGATCTATGGATTGGATACCTGTACGCAGATCGATATTAAAAACAGTGCCGATTTTTATGGGGCTGTTTATGCGCCTAATGCGGACCTTACGGTTTATAACGGTGGAGATCTTTATGGGGCATTTGTTGGTAACAGCTTTGAATTAAAGAACTCAGGCAGTTTCTATTACGATACAAGCCTGGCCGATGTAAGCATTGATGATCAAACTGTATATTTTAATATATCACGCTGGTGGGAAGACTGATCGTTTTGGCTGATGCTTGTTCTATTCAGGTCCTATAATTATCACGTATAAATTTTAACGAATTTATTGTAATATTTTTTTTTAAAAATCACATTTCGGCATGCCGCAATTCCCTCCAAAACATTGATAATGTCTTTTAGTCCTGTTTTTTATAGGACTGCTTTGTACATGTAATTTTCTATACAGATCGGCTATCAAATCAAGATCCCTATATAAAACCGCTACTTTTTTGATCCGATGAATAGATAGAGGAATTATAGGTGTTTTTTGTATGAGGATATGAGAGTTGCTAAAAGCTAACAAACATAAAGCCTTTGGTTTGGATATAGGAACCTCGGCAATAAAGATGATCATGCTTGAAAAAGCCAATGACAGATATACTGTTACCGAGGCCGGTTTTCTGAATATTGATGAAACTATCGGTCAGGAGGAGTCTAATCTGGGCAGGACAGTTAGAGAGTGCGTTCATGCTTCAGGTACTAGTTCCCGCCTGGCGGTATGTAGTGTATCCGGCAGCGAAGTAGCGGTTCGAAACTTTAGTTTTCCAGAGTTATCCCAACCGGAAATCGAAGGCGCAATGAAACTAGAGGCCTCGCAGGTGTGCCCATTTAATATTGATAAATCAACGATCGATTATCAGCTTTTATTATCGGATAAAAATGAAATCAGGGGTTTTTTGGTTGCAGCTACAGATAAACAGATCGAAGGAAGAAAAAATATCGTAAAAGCAGCCTCTCTCGACGCTTTTTTAATAGATGTCGATGGTCTTGCTCTTATTAACTGTTTATATGAAGTTGAAAAACCTGATGGCAGCGATTCTTTGGCTGTTTTGAATGTTGGCAATACTTATACAAATTTTGCTATTATTGGGAATGATTCCATGCCGTTTGTTCGTGACATACCTTATGCAGCCAAAGACATTACACAATATATTGCGGAAGAGAAAGGTATTTCCGGTAACAAGGTTAGCGAGCTATTGTTTGGTGATAACGATTCTTCGAACATGGAGTTTGTCTTAGGTGACAGTTTTGAAAATGCATGTGGGCAACTGATCGACGAGATACTTGGAACGATAAGACATTATCGAACCCATACAAAGGCAAAAGCCATTGAAACGATAAGGATTTGCGGAGGATTTGCCAATACCAATGGTTTCGTTAAAATTCTCAACGATAAACTGCCTGTCGAAGCGGTTATATGGAACCCGTTCGAGAAGATGAATTGTGATCTTGATGAGGCAGGTAACGATATGCTGAAAGAGAACGGACCGGCGATGGCAGTAGCGGCCGGTCTTGCCATGAGGGCCCTGTAATATGTTTACTATCGATCTATTAAAAGGAGCAGGTGTTACGAAAAGAGCCAATGTTGGTAATATTGTGCTCACTTCGACAACCGTTTCTCTTCCGGTGATCCTGACGATCTTAATGTTTGGAATATACATGAGTGATAGCGTTGCTATAGCGGTGCAAAAAAATGCAATTGGAAGATTTGACGCCAAGATATCCGAGTTGTCGGAAGTTCTGGAGATGCAAAGAGAATATGAAGAAGAAAAAAGGACTCTCTCTGAAAGTTTTATAGAAATCTCTGGTATGCTTGAAAATCAGACACAATGGTCACCTGTTCTTTCGGAGCTGGTAGAAAAAATGCCAGATCCGATGATCTTTAAAGAGATTGAAATAAGACGTAAGGACATAACGAAAAGAGTTCCAAAGCCGGGTAAAGCCGGAGAGACAGTTGGTAAGGTTTTTCCACAAAGAACATTATATTTGACAGTTCTCGGAAAACCTAAGGAAAATTACGATAAGGATGTTCAGGAATTTGCGAATAACCTGAGATGGTCAGAGGTGATGAGAGATGCAGGGCTGAAGGAAATCAGAGTTTCACAGCAGGTTGATAAATTCAAAAAGCAGGAAGTTATTTCGTATGAAATTGAATGTGTTTTCACTACGGAAAAATAACAGGCATATTATGAAGAATATCAATAAAAAATCTTTACAAAAAGCAATATGTGTATGGGCAGGCTGTACGATGGTCTTTATGCTTGTTTATCTATCTATTATAGCTCCGCAGGCTAAAAGCAAATCTCAGGTCGAAGAAAAACTTAACGAGATGGCAAGTGCTTACGAATCTGCCCGAAACTCAGCAAAAGAGAAAATACGAAATGTTATGCAGGAGAAGATAGAGGAGTTGCATAGCAGGCTGAGCCGTTATACTGTTGATGCGGAAGATTCAGCAGATCTTACTTTTAATATAAGCCGTATTGCTAACGAGAAAAAGATAACGTCATTCAGTATTAAGAATAACGATATCCTAGCGAGTAAGGACAATATTTCTGAGAGCAGTATTGATCTGACTTTTAAGGCAAGTTTCGATCAATTTGCTTCCTTGTTAAATAGTCTTGAAAGACACAATCCTATAGTCTTTGTGGACAGGTTCAAAATAGTCCGCTCTGATGTGAGCAGTTCTGACAATAGGATAACTGTCAACTTATCTGTTTTTGTTAATAAGCAGCAGGATGGTTAGCGGCCGAAGTTCCGGAGAGTTGTAATGGATGATAAAAACACAAAAACCAGTGATCAACTTATTAGCGATCAAGATACTGCTGAACAGCCTAAGCAGCAGGAAGTATCTGAGACTAAGATCAAAAAAGCAGAACTTAAATTTGACAAAATACAAAAGATAAAAGACAAGCTTTTTGCCAAAGGAGCCCCGCTTGAGGATCCGAGACAAAGGGTTATGGCGATTTTAATACCGATGCTGAGTTTGATCTTTGTTGTCGTTTTCACAAAGGTTTCTGGAATATCTTTCCCGTCAAAAGCATCCGCAAATATCGTCGCCCCTTCTCCAGATATTAAATTGGTTGACGACATTAAAAACTGGCAAATCCCTGAGCCATATCCCAAAGATCTTCGCGATCCTATGCAGTTTGGATCTGCGGGAGCTACTGCGTCGGGGCACCCGATCATTACCGGTATTGTTTACAGCGATGACCCAACGGTAATGATCAACGGCAGGATCTTCAGGCAGGGCGATGAGGTAGTTGGTGCAAAAATAGTAAAAATAAACAAAAACAGTGTGGTTTTCAAAAGCGGGAACCAGGAATGGGAACAAAAAGTAAGACACTAATGATTAATTAGGATGTTTAATTCAGGACAAGGATCATGACCAATTTTATAAAAAAACAGAGAGCCATAAATGCTATCAAGGTTATTGCGATTATAGTTGTTGTTTGTGCAATGGCAGTTGCCGAAGATACCGTTAACGTTGTAAGTCAAAAAGAGGTTTTGACCCAACTGGACGTCAGGATGAACAAAGAGATCAGTATTGACTTTGTGGAAATGCCCATTGGTGATGTCATTGCCAGCATTGCCGATCAGGCCAATGTTGATATAATCGTAAGCCCGGAGGTTGTTGGCCTGGTAACTGCCAAGCTGACAGATGTTCCGTTATCAGAAGCACTTACTAACATTCTTTCCGCCCATGGTTATGGTTATGTCAAAAGTGAAAGCATGATAAGGGTTGTTCCGCTGGCCCAGATGACCACTATGGCTGAAAGACTTGTTGATCGGGTTTACCGGATAACATATGCGGATGTTACCGAAGTGGAACGAGCGTTAGAAAAATTCCTGTCCGATCGCGGATCTATCTCATCAAATCCAGGAACGAGTAATATTATTATTACTGATACCGAAAGCAAAATAAAGGCAATTGATACATTTATCGAGGAGATCGACAGGATAACGCCGCAAATCATGGTTGAGGTGAGGATATATGATGTAACCCATACGGACGATTTCGACCTGGGAATTGCCTGGAATGTTGGTGCTAACTATTCAGAGTATGGTGCTGCTGTGCCCGACAGTACGGACCATGGTGTTCCTAAAAAAACATATCCTGATAACAGCGCAGGTGATACAGCCAAAACCAGGATCGATAATAAGATGTATATGGCAGGTTCTTTTGATCAGACCGTAGGCGGTGCGATACGTCTTGGTCTTCTTGGTGATGCGATCGACCTGGATGTGTCGCTGAATATGCTGCACAAGCAGGTTGGAGCAAAACTGCTGGCCAATCCTCGTATTATGGTTCTTGATAATGATACAGCTCTTTTTAAAATTATCCGCGAAATACCTTATGAAGAGGCACAGGATACTTCGGAAGGCGGAATAATCACTTCAACTAAATTCAAGGAAGTTGGCGTTGAACTCGAGGTTACACCGCATGTAACCAAGGATGATCTAATAAAGTTGCATATTATTCCGGAGTTCGGAGTTCACGTTGAAGACACAGACCCTCCTGCTGTTGATACCCGAATGCTAGATACGGTGGCCCTGATCAAGGACAATCAAACCGTTGTACTTGGAGGGCTTCGCAAAAGGGAAGTTACACAAACTATTTCTAAAGTACCTTTCTTTGGCGATCTTCCTTTAGTAGGCGATTTGTTCAGAGATGACAATGATGAAGTTGTTACTAATGAACTGATCGTTTTCATTACTCCGAGAATTGTTATTAAGCCAACTCTTTCACCGCGGGAAGCAGAAGTGCTTGAAAAGACAAATGCTCCAGCGGCGAAGGTACCGGAGTCAAGGTTTGAGTATACGATTCCGGAAGAAGATTAAATTGACACTGCGTAAAAAGAAGGCCGGCATATCCATGATCATGCCGGCCTTCTTTATTAGACACATAGAAAGTCATTTTTTTGCTGTTTTTTGGGCAGATTCAACCGTATTATAAAGCAGCATAGTAATCGTCATAGGTCCTACGCCGCCGGGTACCGGTGTGATAAGCGAGG
>JAFGKL010000164.1 GCA_016928585.1 Sedimentisphaerales bacterium | reverse complement strand
TGGATTTTAAGCATCGTTTCAATACGGGTCGGGATATCGCAGATCTTATGGAGCTATTAAAATGGGCCATAACAAAATACGGCGGCATCGAAGGATTTTTTATCAATGGCTATGATCAAAAAGACAAAACAATAACAAGTGCCCTGTCGAAATTTTGCGGCGTCCTTTTAAGTAAGCAGGCAAAAAAAGACGGCGGTCAGGTTCGCAACAGCTTTAAATACCTGCTCAGTGACCCGGCCGGAGGCAGCGCATGCAAAAGACTTAATCTCTATCTGCGATGGATGGTGCGAAATGATGATGTTGATTGCGGGATATGGAGATCCGTCGATAAAAGCAAGCTGATAATACCGATGGATGTGCATATGTCGAGAATAACCCGGGTATTGGGTTTTCATAATAAAAAGAACATCACGCTCAAAACGGCTGTAGAAGTAACAGAGAGATTTGCTGAAATTGAGCCGCCCGATCCTGTCAAATATGACTTTGTGCTCTGCAGGATAGGCATGCTTGGCAATGGTGATAACTGGAAAAAGATCAAAAGCTGTGTTTAGGATTTAAAATGGAAGATCAAATATTGAGTTTTTTAAAAGAGCTGTGGGCTATAGTCGGCGAGATGAGTCCCTATCTGCTCTTTGGTTTTTTAGTGGCCGGGATGCTATCGGTAGTTCTAAAGCCTGAACTTGTAGAAGCACATCTTGGCGGACACGGAATATGGCCGGTACTTAAGGCATCGCTGTTAGGTGTGCCGCTCCCCTTGTGTTCGTGCGGAGTGATACCGGTATCTATGTCGCTAAGAAAACATGGCGCCAGCAAGGGATCGACCATATCGTTTTTACTCTCTACACCGCAGACTGGCGTGGATAGCTTTTTTGTAACGTACAGCCTGCTTGGCCCGGTGTTCGCAATATTTCGTCCGCTGATAGCTTTCATTACCGGAATTGCAGGCGGTATACTGGTTCAGTTGTTTGGTGAAAACCCGGACACCATAGATTCACCGGTAGAAAAATGTACCGAGAGCTGCTGCAGTGAAGGCAAAAAGCCGAACGTCTTTTTACACATAATAAAGTATGCCTTTATAACCCTGCCGAGCGATATCGGAAGAACAATGTTTTTAGGGCTCGCGATCGCGGCAGTGATATCCGTTGCAGTTCCGGAAG
The DNA here is from genome assembly GCA_016928585.1 of Sedimentisphaerales bacterium. Classification (GTDB taxonomy): domain Bacteria; phylum Planctomycetota; class Phycisphaerae; order Sedimentisphaerales; family Anaerohalosphaeraceae; genus JAFGKL01. The sequence goes on along the minus strand of JAFGKL010000164.1, from coordinate 8,484 downwards.
ATTTCTTTGCCGACAATCTTGGAACCGGCCTGGGAGCAATGCTGGTAATGATGCTGTTAGGTATACCGGTATATGTTTGTGCCACTGCGTCCGTGCCGGTAGCGGCCGCACTTATAATGAAAGGCGTAACACCCGGCGCAGCACTCGTATTCCTGATGACAGGGCCCGCGACAAACGCCGCGGCGATAACAACTCTTTGGAAGGTATTGGGCCGTAGAACCGCTGTCATATATCTTTTAACGGTCGCGGCTTGTGCATTAGGCTTCGGCCTGCTGCTGGACAAAATGGCTCTGGTAACCGAGATCGAAATAGTAAGCAGAGCACACTGGATGCTGCCAGGATATGTTAAGAATATCTGTGCGATAATTCTTATCGTAATGCTTTTGTATGGATCGATGAACAAAAGAAATGATCATTAAGGACTGTTCGATCTATTGATCTTCAGAAGGAGCTTTAAATTTTTTCAGGTTTTTAGCGATCACAGGCTCAAGTATCTCCGCCTGCCATTTCATCAACGGACCGGATTTGATTATTTCGTTAACGGTTTTTGGCCGGCCGTATGCAATCGATATCAAAGCAGACCTTGTAGCAAGTACGGAAGGATCTATCTTAAGTTTTTCAGCAACCTCAGCGGCATCTTCCCGCAATGCCTGAATAAGCAGCTTACAGTTAGGAGCTAATTGTTTTCTTGGTGTCGGCTTTCTTCTCATGGGCCAATCGGAAGACGGGGTATTGTGGGCTTTTTTTATAGCGGCTTCAAGAGCCTTTAGCCTGCCGGTCTTACAGTCTCTTGGCAGTTTGGGACCGCCTTTTAATGGTTTTTTAGGATTTGTCTGTGCCCACTCGGCTAATTCAAGCAGCAGATGATTTGTCATGATCTTAAATGACGGTCTGTCGGCTTTTTGAGCCTGCTCTTGTCGCCAGTTAAAAAGTTCTTTAACGTAAACAAGCTGAGAACGGGTCAAAAGGCTCGCTCCCTTTATTCGCCATTGATCTTCCTCGTCCTTTTGGGGAGTTGGCATTGCCGCAGAAGCGACCATTTTCTTACAGATCTGTTTGTGCCAGGAGATCCTGTCAAGTTCTTTGAGTTTTTGTGAAAGTTTATCGGCAAGCTCAAGCAAAAAATGTGTGTCATCGCTCGCATATTTCAGCAGCGATGAACTTAACGGACGAGCGGACCAGTCGGCTTTTTGACCGGTCTTTTTTAGTTCTATACCAAAGAATTCCTTAACCATGGCTCCCAAACTAAAATGCCTGAATCCAAGCAGCTTGGCAGCAAGCATAGTATCAAAAACTTTTGACTTCGGAACAAAATCAAACGAATGACGCATCATTCTTAGATCATAACCACCATCATGAAGAACTATATGACTTTTTGAAAGAGCATCGAGAAATTCTGAAAGATCGATCCTGGCCAGCGGATCTACAATATAATTAATCTTATCTATAGTGATCTGGATAAGGCAGACTTTCTCGTAGTAATGATGCAGGCTGTCGGCTTCAATGTCGATGGCAACCTTGTCCGCTTTTTTTATAGCAGATATCAACGACCCAAGCTCAGGCTGTGAATTTATATAGATGTATGGTTCTTGCTGCGAATCAGTCAACTGTAATCCTTCACTAATGTTACTGCACAATTAATTCTTTCTAAACTTCGAAGGTAATTCTTTAACATCTTCGAGTATCATATATAGCGATGGTACAAGCAAAAGAGTGATCATTGTCGCAAAAACTATTCCAAATGCAAGAGAAACTGCCATAGGGATCAAAAATCTTGCCTGAAGGCTCTTTTCAAGGATCATTGGCACCAGCCCGAAAAAAGTTGTCATGGTTGTAAGCAGAATAGGCCTGAATCGCCTTGTTGCCGAATCTATGACGACCTGGTGCAGCTCTATGCCCTCTTCACGCTCACGATTGATCAGATCTATCATAATAAGCGAATCGTTAACAACAACGCCGGCAAGAGCAACAATGCCGAATATCGATAACATCGAAAGGTCAAATCCCATTATCAAATGTCCGATGATGGCCCCTACAAGCCCGAAGGGGATCGCTGACATAATAATACTCGGCTGGGAATAGCTTTTGAATTGAACTGCCAATAAACCAAAAATTGCTAACAGCGCAATAAGTACGCCGGAACCAAGACTTGACGCAGTCTCATTTTGCTCCTTTTGTTCGCCTGCAAGACCAAAGATTAGACCCGGATATTTAAGCCGAAGCTCCGGAAGAACTGTTGAAAACAAATTCTGATTGATCTCATTTGAATTGGCAACCTCATTATCAACGTCAGCAGTAACATTTACCACTCTTCTCCGATCTGCTCTGTTTATCGAGGCATATCCCCTGCCGAGATGAACGTCGGCTACCGTCTTAAAGGGTACTTCAGTACCGTCAGAAAGTCTTATTCTCATATTCTCTATATCCGCAAGACTTTCCCGTTGTTTTTTTGGATAACGAACCATAACCCTGATGTCGTCTCGCCCTCTTTGTATTCTCTGAACTTCAGCTCCATAAAAACCCTGTCTGACCTGGTTGGCAAGATCCGATAGAGTCAATCCTAGAGTTCTTGCTTCGTCCTTAATCGCAAGTTTTATCTCAAGTTTACCCGGCACAAAACTATCATCGATATCGGTAACCCCATCGTACTCGCTGAGAATCTGTTTGAGTTCTTCAGCGGCTCCTACTAATACATCGAAATCACGATGGCTCATTTCGATATTTATAGGCTCACCTACATTCATAAGCGTAGATGTAAAAGTTAATGACGAAATGCCCGGGATCTCACCCACTATTTCTCGCCATCTTTTGGCTATCGCTGTCGAAGATATATCTCTTTCTTCCCCGCTTAAAAGTTCTATATTAACCTCTGCAACATGAGAGCCGGACAAACTTGACTCGCCGCCAGGTCCGCCTCGACCCCCTCCCGCAGACCCAACGGTCGTCGCCATATGTTTATATATCGACGGCTGGCCCTCTGGTTTTCCGGCGTCAATCTCTTTTTGAACCTGCAATGCTGCCCTTTCAATATCCTCTATAATTGCCTTCGTATGCTCTATAGAAGTTCCCTGAGGCATTTCAAGACTCGCCCAAACATTATCTGCATCTACTTTAGGCCACATAACATACTTAATGACACCACTTTTTACGAGTCCCAAAGTAACTAAAAGTATAACAATACCAATAGAAACTGTAACATATCTGAACTCCACGGCTTTATCCACAAGCTTAAGAAAACGCCCGTATATGAAAGAGTTAAGCTTGTCACGGATCACACGCTGGAACCGGGCGATAATGCCGGGGTTTGTCTTCTCTGAACCGGAAACTCCTGAACCGGAAAGATGAGCCGGAAGAATACAAAGAGCTTCGACAAGTGAAAACATCAAAACTGAAATTACAACTATAGGTATTACCCTGATAAACTTTCCAAGTATCCCTGCGATATAAAGCAGCGGCATAAATGCAAATACCGTCGTCAATACCGCCATGACAACAGGTGCAGCCATTTCCCTTACACCACGAATAGCCGCTTCAACATGACTCATACCCTTTTGACGATATGCAAAGATGTTCTCTCCTACAACAATAGCATCATCAACAACAATACCGAGGGAAAGAATAAAGCCGAAAAGCGATATCATATTGATTGACGTATCAAAATACGGCATGATCCAAAACGCACCCATAAATGATATCGGTATCCCAAAAGTCGTCCAAAAAGCCAGGCGAAGATCGAGAAATAATGACAAACTAATAAAAACAAGACAAAGACCGAGAATTGCATTCCTTTTGAGAAGATCCATTCTCGATTTCAAGACAAGAGAACTGTCAAACCAGGTGGCAAGAGAAATACCTTCCGGCAGATAACCCTGTTTATCTTCAATATAATTCTTAACATCATCAGCTATATCAAGAGCCCCCTGGTCGCCCAATCGCCACACTATTAGCGATGCCGCAGGCTTGCCGTCAAAACGAGAGGCTATGTCAGAGTCTTCAAAATCATCGTGAACCGTTGCAATATCAGACAGCCTTAGTTTGGTCCCGTCTGTGCGGGTAAGAATTATAATATTCTCAAACTCATTGCCGACATACATCTGCCCTTTTGTTCGAATAAGGATCTCTCCGCCCTGGGTTTTTACCGAACCGCCCGGAAGATCGAGCGAAGACCGTCCTACGGCATCAGCAACCTGTGAAAAACTCAGTCCGTACTTTCGCAGATTCTCTTCCGAAACTTCTATTGATATTTCGTAATCCCTTATGCCGGTAATATCAACCTGGGAAATATTTTCCATGGCAGTAAGGTCATCACGTATATTTTCTGCAAGACTTCTTAATGCTTTTTCGGAAACATCCCCATATACCACAACCATCATAACCTGATTACGGGTAGTTATTTCTGTAACGATGGGCTTTTCTGTCTCTACGGGAAAAGTTATAATTCTGTCAACAGCCGCTTTGATGTCATCAAGCGCCTTTCGCGAATCCGCATATTCCTCGATCTCGGCAACAACGGTCCCCGCCCCTTCATAAGCCGTAGAGGTAATGCGCTTTATGCCCTCGATTCCGGCTATGGCCTCCTCAACACGAAGACAAACCCCCTCTTCAACTTCAGAGGGAGACGCCCCCAGGTACGGCACCGTTATGGTAACCATATCTATACTGATTTCAGGGAAAACTTCGATTTTGACCGAGAATATACTAAACACACCCCCTGCTATAATAACCATCATAAGCAGATTGGCAGCTACATGATTGCTGGCGAACCAGGCCAAAACGCCCTTCTTTATTTCGCTGTAGTCTTTCAACCAGATATCTCCGATTCATCTTGGCTGGCAATATTAACACGGATATTCATTTTATCGGTTACAGTATCAAGCGGACTGGTAACAACAACATCGCCATCCTCCAAACCGGATTCGATATAAGCATATTTAGTATCAAGCCGTATGATATTCACCTTTTTAATGTTCAGTTGTCCTTCTTGTTCCACCCACACCTCATCGTTATTGTGTACGACATATCTCGGAACGCGGAAAACACTGCTAAGCTTATTGCCAAGTATTTTGACATCCGTAAACATCCCCGGCGTCAGCGGAGGTCTCCCGTCAGAAAGTTTGAAGGGATCTTTAACCTCGACAACAACTTTGACCATCCTCGAAGATTCATCGATGCTGCCCTCTGTTCTTACAACAAACCCTGTCCATGTATGAAAAGATCCGGCAAAATTAGCTGTAACAATTACTTTTGAGCCGGGATTATGCTTTCCGTTGCCGCCGTTGTTAAATGTGGTCGGAACATCAAACCATTCAAGTTCGCTGTCTTCGAGTGGAACTACGATCTCGACGGCATCAGTTCCATAGACAGTCGCGATGGACTGCCCTGCCATTATGTATTGCCCGGTATCAACGGACTCCTCGGATACCCTCCCGTTGAAAGGAACCGAAACATTGGTCCTGTCAAGGTTCAGCTTTGCAGTTTCAAGTTGTGCAACAGCAGCTTTAAGTTCCGCCTCTGCCTGTCGGATCTGAGGTTGACGAAGTACCAGCGGCGATAACGGCGTCTGCCCTTCATTTAATTGTGCCCATTCTTCGGCTGCAACTTTGGCCTCGGCCTGCTCCTGTTCAAGTCTGACCTGTGCGCTGGCAACAGTAGCTTCTGCATTCTGGACAGCAAGCTCAAAATCAACCGGATCGATCTTCACAAGTGTTTGACCGGCCTGAAAAAATCCGCCGTTAACAAAATTGTCGTGACAGGCAACTACCTTACCGGATACCTGTGGTATTATCTGAACCTGTACTTTCGGCTGAACGGTACCAAAACTTTCGATCTCCATCTGCAATTCTTCAGGATGAGCTTTCATTGCATTGAGCAAAGGAGCAACAGCAATACGCTCTTTCTTTGCAGGCTCTTTTTTAAGAGAAGACAAAAACTTAAAGGAAACAATTCCCAAAGCAAGTATCATAACAACCAGCAATAACTGGAATATCTTTTTACTTTTAAGATTAATTTTAGCCATCAGCAGCTCCCGGATTCGATGTATCACTCATATTAATATTTGCATTCTGATAATTTTCAGAGTCTGTTTCCGTTTCGTCCCAATCGCCGCCGAGGGCAAGAAACATATCCACTCTCGCATCGAACAGGTCGGAGGCGGTTTCGACAACAAGGTTCTCGGCTGTCCTCCTGCTGCGTTCGGTATCGAGCACCACAAGAATACCTTCTACGCCCCTTAGGTATCGCTGGCGTGCAAGGTTTTCCGATCTTATAGCTTCGTCAAGACGCTTTTTTAACAGTTCGTATCTTTCCTGAAGCTTTTGTTGTTTTACCAGCGAATCTTCAACTTCTCTTAGAGCAACAAGAACGGTGTCGGCATAGTCGGCCGTGGCCTGTTGGGCGGCTGCTTTTGAATAATCCACTTGCGCCCTGAGCTGACCGCCTCTCCATATCGGTGCCGAAAGACTCATGATCACAGAATAAACATCGGCATCGGCTATGGTCAATTTGGAAAGCCTTTCTGATCGATAGCCGCCCGAAGCAGTTAAAGTAAGATCGGGATAAAGTGCGGCGATGCTCACGCCAATACGCTCTGTCGCAGCAGCAAGATTAAGCTCCGCAGAGCGAACATCCGGACGTCTGTCAAGCAAAGCGGCGGGCAGCCCCATCGGTATCGGCTCAAGATCAGGCAGCTCCGGCAGTGTTTCCGGTAATAGTTTTGATCCGTCCGGCCTTTGTCCAAGCAGCACGTCAAGGCTGTGCTGAGCAAGTATAAGCGTCTGTTCGAGTTGCGGCTCAAGCGACCGCGATGCTGCAAGATTTTCTTTTGCAAGATAAACATCCAACGGGCTTGTTAGGCCCGAGTTGTATCTTCTTTCTATGATTTTTAGGGCGTCACGTCGGTTTTGTGTGGTTTCCCTTGCGATATTCAAAAGGCGTTGTGATTTTGCGATCTGCACCCTTGCTTTTACAACCTGTGCGATGACCGCATGTGTAAGGGCCTCTCGCGTGGCTTGGGCAGACAGGTAATCCGCCACCGCAGCCTGCTCGGTACGCTTTAATTTGCCAAAGAAATCAACAATATAGCTTACCGATGCATCGGCGGCATAGGCAGTAGAGTGCGAAACGATCCTGCGGCCTTTCTTGATAATAGGTGGTGAAGAGTTTTTTGTTGCGGCCCTGCTGCCTGAAACAGTAATATCCGGCAGCCGTGAGCCGTGGCTTTGATCAAGCAATGCCTTTGACTGCAGGACGTTAGCCGCGGCGGCTTTAAGGCTGTTGTTGTTTTTTAATGCCTGTCTTACCAGATCGGTTGTGAGCGGATCGCCAAAATGTGTCCACCACGGATCAATATCGTCCGCTAAGGTGTCCGCGTGGGTTTGCTGAGGTGCATTCATGAACGAATCAATATCGTCAACAACAGTCTCGGGGCGCGAATAATTCGGGCCGACTGTGCAGCTTGGCAGCAAGGCGAAAAACGTCATCAACAGCAAAATAAAGGGCTTTTTAAGCATCTGCTTCCCCTGCTTTTTCTGAGAATGAACGAATCGCAACCGCCGAAAACTCGACTATATGATTCACAAAATCTTCAAATTGAGACGGGTCAAACGGAAGGTCTTTAACCCCTGCCAGCATTGTTTTTGCGTGTATCGTATGCAGCAACTGGGCCACAAGAGACTGGACGCAAAGGCATGCCCGGGGCATATCAATTCCGGGTGAAACCTTCATGATCGCATCGCATAAGGCCTCTGTGATGGGTTTTATCATCTCTTCAAATAACATTTCGCCTGGAACCCGGCTGTCGAGCATTTCTCTTAGCATTAGGGTCATTAGCCGTCGGCCGTTATGCTCGTCAACGAGAGGCTCAAGGAACGCCCATGAAAACGCCCTTAGCAGGTCCTCAAGGGTTGTTTTTGGGTTTGACATGGCCTCCTCAATGCTGTCCAGGCGGACCTGGCGCAAGTTGTTTATACGCCTTCTTATCACTTCGAGGTAGAGGTTGTCCTTGCTGTTGAAATGGTAGTTGACCGCGGCTACATTGCAGTCGGCAAGGTTCGTGATGTCCCTTACCGAGACAGCCGCAAAGCCTTTGTCTGCAAAGAGTTGCTCGGCCGCGTCGAGCAGCCTGTGACAGGCATCATCCGTTTTTTTTGTTTGGTCCTTTAGCTTCATAATAGCCTCATATCGGAATAATTACGGGGGTCTATAACCACCAATCAAACGTGTACTTAATACGATAGTTTAAAACATTTGTTTTAATTTGTCAAGCGCTATTTTTGTAAGCACGGCTTTGGCTGTAAGCTGTTGCTTTGCAGTTGGTTATATGCGGCTGTCGGGCGGCGGCGGGAAATATTATAAAAATTTTTTATGGTGAAAATGATAAAAAAAAGAAAAAGTTTATCGGACGAAAGCGTGATGGTCGGCCGTTAATTATTGTAAATAAAAGAGATAAAAGCAGCGCGATGACGGCGACGCAGGTTAAAGAAAAAT
>JAFGKL010000028.1 GCA_016928585.1 Sedimentisphaerales bacterium | reverse complement strand
GGCGATCCGGTTATAGCAACCAAAAAAGGTGTCAACATCTTAGAACGCGCCAGCCAGGTACACTTCATGGCGGAGTTCCAGTCAATACTCGATTTTCCGCCAGCACCTAAGCTGGATATCTACGGAATGCTCGACCCGAAAAAAGCAACCGAATCAGAACTAAGAGGTGAAAAAACATTTTTCGGAAAAGCCAAATGCGGAATATGCCACCAAGCGCCCTACTACACCGACAACCTCATGCATAATTTGAAAGCAGAACGCTTCTTTAAACCTCAAATGATCAACGGCCGCATGGCTTCTGCCGACGGACCAATAAAAACCTTTCCGCTTAGAGGCATAAAGGATTCGCCCCCTTACATGCACGACGGCCGACTGCTTACTCTTGAAGACACCGTCGAATTTTTCAACCTGATCCAGCAGTTGAAACTCACCCAGCAGGAAAAGAAAGATCTTGTCGACTTCATGAGAGCTCTGTAAGCTTGTAGATATAAAAAATAATAGTAAGTGAAGCTGCCGGCAGCACTGCAAGGCCGGAGGGTATGGGCTGCGCGATCACCGTTAAAAGCTGTTTAAATAAACAAGGAGGTAAAATGGCGAATTTTCTTACGAAGGACCGTTACAACCCTTACATTGCCGGGGCACTTGCGGGGGTACTCGCGATACTTTCGGTCGTCGTCTCTACAAAGCTCCTGTCTAAACCGCAATATCTTGGTGCTTCGACAACTTTCGTCAGGGCAGCAGGCATGATCGAAGAGCGATTCACAAAAAATCCGTTAGATGTCAATGAATATTACCTTAAAACAAAAGTAAAAGTGGACTGGCAGATGATGTTCGTTGTCGGCATCTTTGCAGGGGCTTTGATCTCGGCCGTTGCCGGCGGAACTTATAGCAACGAACTTATCCCGCCCATCTGGCAGCAGCGATTCGGGAGCAATCCATTTGCGCGTGCCGCCGGTGCCTTCCTCGGAGGTGCCATAGCCCTGTTCGGGGCCCGGCTGGCCGGCGGCTGCCCAAGCGGCCACGGCCTAAGCGGAATGATGCAACTTTCGATAAGCGGACTTATCGCTATGGTATGTTTTCTTGTCGGCGGAATACTAACCGCCCGCATCATTTATAAAGGAGGAATTTAATTATGGAACTGCTGCTTGGAACAATCACAGGCGTCATTTTCGGGTTTCTTCTTCAAAAAGGCCAGGTTCTCCGCTTTGAAAAACAGGTCGGCTTCCTGCTTCTTAGAGACATGACCATTATCAAGTTCATGTTCTCTGCGATACTTGTCGGCGTCGTCGGTATACATTTTTTAAACGACCTGGGAACCATTGACCTGGAGATCAAAGATGCTGTAATAGGCGCCCAGGTCATAGGCGGACTGATCTTTGGCATCGGCTGGGCAATTGCCGGCTACTGCCCCGGAACTTCCGTAGGTGCATTTGGCGAAGGACGCCTTCATGCTCTCTGGGCCATCCTGGGAATGATCGCCGGTGCCGCTTTATATGCCGAAGCCTACCCGACCATGAAAAAAACCGTCTTAACATGGGGTGACCTCGGCAAGATCACCATCCCCGACGTCGTGCACCTAAATCAATGGATCGTTATCCTTGTTTTAGTCGTCGTGATACTGGCTATGTTCAATTGGTTCAGAGCAAATAATATTTAAGGCAGAAAGGCGGAACACAAATAACTATGGTCTGCAAAAAAAACTCCGGTAGAACTCTTTTTGTACACACAGCACTCATCATCGCTTCTATTCTTTTACTTTCATATGCCGATTTTATTGTTCTTGAAAAGATATATCATCCCGTAACAAGGGAACATGGTATTTCATGGACATATTTCAATGCCGTTCTTTTTCAAAAGGAAATGCCTTTTTTATGGTGGCATGCTGCCTTTCTCCCGATGGGTATTTGTATTTTTATTTTATTGGGCATCGCGGCCGGGTCGTTCAGGCTGCCCGTTGCCGGCATATTGATGTTCGCAGCCGGGTGGGAAGATATCGGTTATTATGTAATACAGGGAACATGGCTGCCCGACCAGCTTTCATGGCTCGATTATTCCCCAATGATCACCTTGTCGAGATTTATTACTTCGACCGAACATGTTACCGGCACGGGTGTTTTGATCTCTTCCCTGATCGGATTGATCATTTCTTTTCTTATTTTGTTTTCAGTTAATCCGTTCGCCTGTCTTAAAAAATCCTGCGCAGACACAAAATTGTAAACATCACTTGTCGGTCCTGAAAGGCGATGCCGGCAAGCCTTCTATATTATAAAGGTTCGCTCCTTCGGGATTGTCCGCCCACGCATACCGCACGGCCACAGGCTCGGCCACTTCATCGCTCCAGACCACGACCTTATTTAATTCTATCTTTGCCTTCGCCCAGACAAATTTCCCGTCAGCACCGGCAATCGCAAAGCTCTTCAGTTCCCTGCCCCCTTTGGCAGCCAGTCCCCTGCCGATATTCGTAAACGTAACAATGATCTTGTTTCCCTCGATCTTCATCGACCGGTAAATGGGCCCGGAATGAACTATCCTTTTATCTCCATAAGCAATTTTTTGCGCAGCAAGCGCCAGCCGCCTGCCGACATCTTGCTTATTCAACGGGTGGATATCGTTCCACTCGCCGATATCGATGATAACCGCCATTGCGGTATTTTTAACTGCAAGCGTTTTAAGCTGCGCCTCCCTAAGCTGCGCCCAGTTGCTCTCCGAAGGCTGATCTTTTGCCCGCATAAAATTAGCTAACTGCACATACAAAAAAGGAAATTCCCCCTGCTCCCATTTTTCTCTCCAGTCTGCGATCATCGCCGGGAACAGTTTTTGATATTCAGCCGGTCTTCCGGTATTGGATTCACCCTGGTACCAGATCACACCTTTGATCGTATAATTCAACAGCGGCGCAAGCATCCCGTTGTGCAGTCCCAGCGGCTGCCACTCGACAAAAGTCCTGCCCGGCAGCGGATCCATAACAGCACCCAGCTTATATTGCCACTTCCCTTTTAGATCGATCGTTTCCTTCCCAACTGTCAGCTCGTACGGCTTGTCTTCGAAAAATCCTCCCCGACCCGTATTGTTTACGACCCGCACCACAACAACATTTTTTCCCGCCTTAAGCAAACCCTCGGGAACATCGTATATCCTCGGCGGGTACTGGTACGAAACCGACCCAACAAATTTTCCATTAACATAGGTCGTGTCGCTGTCAACAACCCTGCCCAGCCAAAGCTTCGCTTCCCTGCCTGCAATAGATGCCGGCACATCGAACTCTTTCCTGAACCACACCGCACCGTTGATACTGCCCAGCCCCTGGTCCGCCCAATAGCCCGGCACATCCATAGTCTCCCATCCGGAAGCGTCATAACTGTTATCGAACCACATCTTCGGCCCGTTCAATCCTTCATCTTTCCGGTCCATCAGTTTATACCACGCATCGCTTACAGCTTTGTCCTTGTCTATTATTCCGTTACGATAAGCATCGTCCTTAAATTTTCTCGCCGTTTCAAGATGATCGGGAAATGCCTTCAAAGCATCTTCGCTCATCCATGCCTCCGCCGGCGACCCGCCAAGGCTCGAACTTATCAAACCTATCGGCACATGATATTTTTCAAACAGTTCTCTCGCAAAAAAATAGCCCACAGCCGTAAACTTCAAAACACTCTCAGGATTTGCCGACACCCATTCGCCCGACTCGAAGTCTTCCTGCGGCGCTTTAAAATCATATTTTCTGGGAACAAAAAACTGCCTTATCGCTTTGTTCTCGGATCCGGCGATCACTTCCGGATAACGATACTTCACCCTGTCCATAGGCAAATCCATATTCGACTGCCCCGAACATACCCACACTTCGCCTATCAGGATATCTTTTAGAGTTATATGATTGCTGCCTCTGATCTCCATGCTGTACGGCCCGCCGGCTTTTAATTCGCAAAGCGTCACTGCCCACTTGCCGTTAGCACCCGTTATTGCATTATATGTCTTGCCGTTAAACTTTACCGTTACCACTTCACCTTCATCGGCCCGGCCCCATATATTAGCTCCCACACCCCTTTGCAGTATCATCCCGTCGCTTATCAAACGCGGAAGCTTGACCTCGCAAAAACCCGCCTGACAAATAAGCAGCACAAAACAACATGATATTAAACTAAGCCTCTTTTTATTCCGCTTCATGAACAACTCCTCTTGTTTTTTTCGATTATTTCCGCTCCTGTAAGCTGTTTCTGTTCATGCAATTATATCCGACTTTTTACTAATTTAAAAGGATTTTGACACAGGTCAATATCGTCTGTACAATAACCATTTATTGCACTCAAAATAAGGGGCCAAAAACATGAACGACAGAATAAACATCAGATTATTAAAAGCTGTTTTAATTTCATCCCTCGTTTACATAACAATTACATCTGTTTCCTGCAATGCCATAAAACCAAAAGAAAACAAAGCTGACTACCCCATCTCTGTCGTGCCGTTTACCTCCGTAACATTGACCGACAACTTCTGGTCCAAACGGATCGAAACCAACAGAACCGTTACTATTCCCTTTGGTTTCAATAAATGCGAAGAAGAAGGCAGGGTAAGAAATTTCGCCAGGGCAGGCGGCCTGCTGGAAGGCAAGTACGAAGGCCAAATGCCATTCGACGACACAGACGTTTACAAAATAATCGAAGGCGCTTCGTATTCTTTAACAATTCATCCCGATAAGGAGCTCGAAGCATACATCGGCGGCCTCATAGAAAAAATAGCTGCCGCCCAGGAAGACGACGGTTATATCTGCACATGGAAAACTCTCGACCCGACAACAACCCCCGCACCGTGGGTCAATCCCGGGCCGCGATGGCATCACCTGGCAGCAAGCCACGAACTGTATAATGCGGGACACATGTACGAAGCGGCCTTCGCTCATTACCGCGCAACAGGTAAATCCAACTTCCTGGATATTGCGTTGAAGAATGCCGACTTAATCGACAAAACATTCGGCCCTGAAAAAAACCCCAACCCGCCCGGCCACCAGATCATAGAGACCGGCCTGGTAAAATTATACCGCGCAACAAAAAATCAAAAATATCTCAACCTTGCCAGGTTCTTCCTCGACCAGAGAGGCAACGCCGCCGGCCGCAAGCTTTACGGCCCCTACAACCAGGATCATAAACCCGTAACACAGCAGGACGAAGCCGTCGGCCACGCCGTACGCGCCGTTTATATGTACGCGGCTATGGCCGACATCGCCGGCATAGAGAACGACCCGGCATATTTAAACGCCGTCGACAAAATTTGGGAAAACGTCGTCTCAAAAAAATTATACATCACCGGCGGCATAGGTGCTCGCCATCAGGGAGAATCCTTCGGTAACAATTATGAACTGCCGAATAAAACATCGTATAACGAAACCTGCGCCGCCATCGGCAGTATCTATTGGAACCACCGTATGTTCCTGCTCCACGGCGATGCAAAATACATCGATGTCCTCGAACGAACACTATATAACGGTATGATCTCGGGTGTTTCTCTAAGCGGCGACAAATTCTTCTATCCTAACTGCCTCGAATCCGACGGAAAATATAAATTCAACAGGGGCACTCTCACACGACAGCCATGGTTCGACTGCTCCTGCTGCCCGTCAAACGTGACCCGCTTCATCCCTTCGGTCCCGGACTATATCTATGCCCACCAGGACGACTCCTTATATGTAAATCTCTTCATCGCCGGCACAGCCGATATTGAAATGGACAAAACTTCCGTCAAGGTAACCCAGCAAACCGATTATCCATGGGACGGAAAGATAACAATAAAGATAGACCCGAAAGCCGCTAAAAAGTTCGCCGTTAATATACGAATCCCCGGCTGGGCCGCCAACAAACCGGTTCCGAGCGACCTGTATAGTTATCTGGATGAAAACAAAAACCCGGCTACCATCAAACTAAATGGCAAACCAGCTAACTTCATAATGAAAAACGGCTTTGCAGTGATAGATCGCAAATGGTCGAAAGGCGACACTCTTGAACTGGACCTGCCCATGCCGGTCCGCAGAGTCATTGCCATCGATAAGGTAAAAGACGACATCAACAAAACCGCTCTCGTCCGGGGTCCGCTTGTTTATTGTGCAGAATGGGTTGACAACGACAACAAGGTGCTCGATATGGTCATCCCCGACGACGCCGAATTCAAAACCGAATATAAAAAAGACCTGCTGAACGGCGTTACCGTCATCACTGGCGACGTACTCGACACCTCCGGCAAAAAAAGATCGTTAACCGCCATCCCGTACTACGCATGGTCGCATCGCAGCCCCGGCGAAATGGCCGTATGGCTGCCGAGAAAAACAGAACAATAATATAAGGTGAATGAAAGGAATTATGAAACCGTTTTTTATAATACTCATTACTTTGGGCCTTTTTGTTTTGGCTTCCTGTCAGGACGCCGCCCTGCTGCAGGCCGAGTGGAACAATGCCGTTTCAAAAGACGACACTGTAATTGCTTATTCAACGCAGGGGACGGGCGATGTAACACTCGTATTCATCCACGGGCTAAGCTGCGACAGCAGGTACTGGCAAAAGCAAATCCCATACTTTTCAAAAAAATATCAGGTCGTCACCATCGATCTGGCAGGGCACGGACACTCCGGTCTTCGAACAAAATATACCATGGGCGACTTCGGCAATGACGTCGTAGCTGTCGTTGAAAAAATTAACGCCCAAAAGATCGTCCTCATCGGACACTCCATGGGCGGAGCCATCATTTTAGAAGCGGCTAAAAAAATGCCTGACAAAGTTGTCGGCGTCATCGGGATCGACACGCTGCACAATTTTGAAGAAGACATTACCGAAGCACAAAAAGCCGAATTGATAGAGCCGATGAAAGCGGACTTCAGGAAAGGTTTAGGCCGGTTTGCCCGGCAAATGTTCCCGGATAATGCTGACAAGAATTTAGTCGATTGGGTAGCCAAAGATATGTCGTCGGGGCCGAAAGATGTCGCAATAAGCTCCGTACAGGAATATTTAAACTACAATACAAAAGAGTCTGTCAAAAATATTTCCTGCCCAATAATTTGTGTCAACGCTGATCTTTGGCCGACAAACGTAGAGGTCAACAAACGCTGTGTCCCTTCGTACAAACTATATCTTATCAAAAACGCAGGGCACTTCTTAATGTTAGAAAAGCCCGATGAATTCAACCGCACGCTGGACAGCGCCCTTGCAGAACTTCTTAACAGATAACATGAAGTTAAAAAAACACAAAAGAAAACCCCGCTGCCGCAAATGCAGCAACGGGGTCTTTTTTTTATTTGATCCCCCGGATCTTTAAATTTTCTATACTCTGCGTTTTCTAAGCAGTGCCAGTGAACCTAATACCAGTATCGACATTGTTGCGGGCTCAGGAATCTCTACAATAACATCCTGTTTGCTATCGTTTTTTAGTGAAACCAGTTTCGCCAGCGGACCGGTATACAGCCCTGGGTCGACCAGGCCGTTCAACCACGACTGGGCAATACCTGCTGCCTGCGGCGGAATTGTATTTGCAATACTCGATTGCAGATCTCCGCCTCCCAGGTCGAGATGATTCATATTGCCGTCATAGTCATAGATGATCTCGTAGATAGCAAAGCTGAATGCAAGAGCCTCTTGATTTTCCGTAGTGTCAGCCGGCTCACCGGAAACAAATTGATCCGTAAAAATAAGCGTATCGGCTTCCCATGAATCGTCATAATGCAACTCCCACAACTGACGGATAAGACCGGCTTTGTCAGATGCTATCGCATCCTCCAGCAATTCAACATCGAATGTTGAAAAATTGGTGCTGGCATATTGCCCCAGCTCATAACAATATCCCCAGACATGATCGCCAAGAAGCTCGGCCAGTTCACCTGCAGGATTCTGCGTATCCATAGCCATTACCCCGTTGGCGCCGGTAATGTTGCTGCCGTTGAGAATAATGCCCTGTTTACCGCCGGCATCTATTCCAACGTATGCCGCATCGATAGTGGCAAGAGTTGCAAAAGCCGATGTACAAAATAATACTGACAAACAAAAAACATAAACAGAAATTTTCATCTTACCTCCCCTTATTAAATATTTTAAAAACTTTTCCTCAATAATATCTTCTATTTCTACCCCTCCGGGATTCTAAACTTTGATTATGCCTTACGCTTCCTAAGCAATACCAGTGAACCAAGCGACAGGATCGCAAGCGTTGCAGGCTCCGGGATCTCCACTATAAGATCCTGCTTATAACAACTGCTCAGTGAAACAAGCTGCGCCAGCGGACCGGTGTATTTACACGGATCGATAAGGTCGTCCAGCCAGCCCTCTGCAATACAAACGGACTCCTTTGGATTTGTTCGATAACTTTTAGCCCTCAGACTGCCTCTGGAAAGGTTTAGATGGCTTAGATCGCCGTCATAATCATAGATGATCTCGTAGATGGCAAAGCTGAACGCAAGAGCTTTTTGGTTTTCCGGCGTGTTTTTCGGATTATAGGGATCGATAAGCGTCATCTGCTCCCATGAATCGTCATAATGCAGGGCCCACAACTGGCGAATAAGATCCGCCTTATCAGACGATATCGCATCATCCAGTTCTTTAACATAGTATTTCGAATAACGACAATCGATCTGCTGGTCTAACTCATAGCAAAATGCCCAGGCCGGATCGCCAACAAGCTCGGACAGCTTGCCGGCAGGATTCTTCGTGTTTATGACCATCGCACCATTGCCGATAATAAGGCAGCTTCCATTAAGAATAATGCCCTGTGTACCGCCCGCATCTATTCCTTCATAAGACGCTTCGATCGTGTTAAGACATGCAAAAGCCGATGTGCAAAATAACGCTGTTAAACAAAAAACATAAACAGAAACTTTCATCTTGCCTCCCCCTATTAATTGATCTAAACATTTTTCCTCAAAACCGGCTTTCCCTCGGTTACCGGTCTGTTACCACCAGACATAATTATATCATTTTGAAAGACAAAATTACGATTTCGAGCTTATGTTTTTTCCTCTTTTTTGAAAATGACTTTATGTGTTTTTTTGAAAATGATATTACCGGACGAAACGAATAATTCCGCGAAAATTTTTTCCCCTGAAAGATATAAACAAAACTACTGTTCCGATCGATCGCAGCGAATATTCCTTCGTAGGGATTCTCGATGGAAAGCTCACAGCTTAAGCGATGTCTAAACAACACAAAAGGAACCCCACGACTGCAAATGCAGCAGTGGGGTTCTTTTCTTTATTTGATCCCCCCGGGATCTTTTTATTTATAATTACGATTTAGTTTTTCCGTGTGCTCGCGGACAAGCAATTATTAAAACAATCGATTATAATTTTACTTGCGAAAACTTATTACCCTAAAGGGC
>JAFGKL010000027.1 GCA_016928585.1 Sedimentisphaerales bacterium | reverse complement strand
TTTCAACGTTAGTGGGTTCGGTCGTCCAGGGATTTTTACATCCCCTTCCACCTGGCCATGGGTAGATCACCTGGTTTCGCGTCTACCACCTGCGACTTAATCGCCCTGTTAAGACTCGCTTTCGCTTTGGCTTCGCACCTTAGATGCTTAACCTTGCCACAAACGGTAACTCGCCGGCTCATTATGCGAAAGGCACGCAGTCACCCATTTCCCGAAGGACATAGGGCTCCTACAGCTTGTAGGTACATGGTTTCAGGTACTTTTAACTCCCCTTATAGGGGTGCTTTTCATCGTTAGCTCACGCTACTTTTCACTATCGGTTGTCGAGTAGTACTTAGCCTTGGAGGGTGGACCCCCCAGCTTCACACGGAGTTCCACGAGCTCCGTGCTACTCTGGAACACCTAAGGCCACTTGCAATTTCGTCTACGGGACTATCACCCTGTATCGTGTGTCTTTCCAAACACTTTGACTATCGCTCGTGGTCCTACATTGGTGCCCGCAACCCCGATCCGAAGATCGGTTTGGGCTATTCCGCTTTCGCTCGCCGCTACTTACGGAGTCTCGGTTGATTTCCTTTCCTGCAGGTACTGAGATGTTTCAGTTCTCTGCGTTCGCTTCACATGGCCTATGCATTCAGCCACAGATGACAGGGTCTGGTTGCCCAGCCCTGACGGGTTACCCCATTCGGAGATCCCGGGATTAACGGTTGTTTGACACCTGCCCCGGGCATATCGCAGCCTACCACGTCCTTCATCGCCTCTCGACACCAAGACATCCCCCATGTACCCTTAGTAACTTGACCATATCAATCATAGATTGACAGGCTTGCCTTTATATGCAATAAAAAATTACATAGGTTTTTAAATATAATAAGCGCTCGTCCCAGAATATTTTGGTTCCAAAAATATTCTGTATTAAGTAGTTGTGTAATAACAAAAAGAGCGAACCCTTTTTGTCACACACCCTGCTTAATTCTGCTATTAACTTTTCAAAGATCTCTATTAACTCATTCGCCAATCATAAACAACAGATGTTTGAATGCTTTAATCCAATGGAGACGATGGGACTCGAACCCACGACTTCCGGCTTGCAAAGCCGGCGCTCTCCCAGCTGAGCTACGTCCCCGGGCAATACGCTCGAAATATATCAAAGTGGGCCCGGGAGGACTTGAACCTCCGACCTCACGCTTATCAGGCGTGCGCTCTAGCCAGCTGAGCTACGAGCCCTAGCTAAAGCCAACTGCGACAATGGTCGCCTGACTCGCGGTCGACTCAAGTTCTTTTTACTTTTTGCAAAGAGCAATAAAAAATGCCACTGCTTTTAACGTCAGCGGCATTGCTGAAAGCGAGGATGTTACCCGCCGTTCTATAAGCAGTCAAGTCTTAAAAAAGATTTTCTCGAACTTTTTTTCAAGATAAGCAAATAACCAAATATTTGGCTTTCCACACCCTTAGTAATTAAACATTACTGTTCCGAGCTTCGTATTTTATGGAATATATTAAAAAGGTCAACCATTTTTAAGGCTTTTTTGCGAATTTTTTCAAAAAAATCAAAGATTTTTTTGAAATTTGGTATATTCTAGACAAATCCGGTCAGCCTAGTACCTTTTAGACCTCAAAATAAACTGGAAATAGCCCTTTTTGTCTTGAAATCAGAGATCCTGATCTAAACGAATTCCACGGTTGGTTCTTCAGCCGGCTTTAGAAGAATGATGCCAAGAATAAAGTCCGTTACCGACGCAAGGATCATACCTATCGGAATTAAAAAAAAGATTATAAAACAAATACACATAACTATCGTCGTATAAGCGTAAGGCTTTAGCAGACCGTTTAGCGAAACTTCCAACCGCAAAAGAAATACGCTAAAAAATATTAATACTATCACTGCAATAATCCCTGTAACAGCCATCAGCACCATGAATAGCAAGTCCAATTGAGGCACTATATAACCCGACAGACTGAACACAGTAATAGCTACACATAGTATTATGATTGGCATCACAAGTTTATCGATCGTATGAAAATCATAATTTTCATTGAGATAATCTTTGAACCTTTTAAAGGCATACAGGCTGCACACAACCTGAACGATGTTGAATATAAAAATAAACGGTAAAAGCACAGGAGTTGATGTTGCAGGTATTTCATACACAATTGGAATCACACAAGCAGGTATATACAAAACAGCACTTGCAATCGCACAATAACCTGCGAATTTATATTTGTTCTCATTTTCTAAATTCTGGTTTATTGATTCAGAATCCATTTTGCCTCCTTGTTAACATTAGTCCTTCTAAAAAAATCAAACAAAGTCCGGGACGTATTCAAGCACATCGCCGGGCTGACAATCTAATTCCCTGCAAATAGCTTCAAGTGTGCTGAACCGAATGCCTTTTACCTTGCCTGTCTTTAGCAGTGAAAGATTAGTCACGGATATGCCAACCTTTTCTGCAAGATCTGTCAGCTTGATTTTTCTCTGGACCATTACCAAATCTAATTTTATTTCAATAGCCATAATGAAAATATACACTGTATTTTATGTAAGTCAAATATTTTTTTATGTAAAACAATAAATTTTTTAGGTTTTACGACATGGAAAGGGGATATTGAGGAAAAATAGGCGTTTTTAGAGCAAAAATTTAAGAAGCCTGATTCCAACTTTTAGTTCGATCACAAGCAAAACTGTGCAGGCTCAAGATTACACATCAGCCACTGTGCGGCAAACTCCGCAAAATCCTCTATGTCTACTTTGCAATCCCCGTTTAAGTCAGCAGACAACGTTGAACTTATGCATGTAAGGCTTTGAGAGGCCTGTACGGTCTGACCAAATGTCCCCATATTTCGACGGTTGCCATTGTAGCCGGGCTCCAGGTCATAAGTATCATTGGGGTCACCTGCATCGAGACACGGGCTGTCAACAACGTCAGCAACCCATGTTTCAGACGTTTCATCCCAGCGTCCAACTCGAGATTTTAAGTGATAATCACCTACCATCCATGTTCCCAAATCGTCATAACCTTCCAAAGCAAAAAGCGGATCAGCATTAAAGTTGCCACCCGAATCAACAACCAGTCCAAGGTCAGCAATTCCTGCAGAATCAATATCACAATACGAGTATTCAAAAGTAGTATATAAACCTGTGTTTACTTCCGGTCCACTAGTGCCGGCTGAATCTTCAAAAAAGATCGAATTCTTAGCTGTTACCTTGGAATCCCATGATACCAGAGAAGACATGTGTATTGCACCACCATTAGCGCCCGCAGAATTATAAGCAAAGGTACAATTGTCAATATTTGTCATTGTGCTATACTGATACCATGCGCCCCCGGTTCCCAAAGCTACATTGTGTTCAAAAAGAACATTGGTTAAATTTACCTGCGTGTTCCTATAACAATAAGCAGCTCCTGCATGAGTCTTGGCATAGTTATCAATAAACCGGGTGTTTATGATATCTATCCGTGTGCCGTCCTCTAAATACATTGCCCCCGCGCTGCACGCTTTTGACGGCTCGTAAGCCTGATTAGCATAAAAAAGCGAATCTATGATCGTTAGCTGCCCATTATCGTTAAACAATCCGCCCCCGACACCGGCACAGATGTTATTGCGAATGATACAGTTTACGATCTTCGCTCCCGGAGCCGGGCTGCTAATTACGGAGATACCTGCGCCATGACCGGTAATCGTTGCTGTACCGCCGATATTGTTTTCAATAATACAATCCTGAATGGTCGGCATACATGCACTTATACTTATCGCACCGCCTTTATGGTAGCCCGTGTTCTGCGTAAAGATGCAATTCTTAACGGTAATATCAGATTGTGCCATCCACATTCCGCCCCCGCCGTTAAGATCGGTAAACAAACCACCTGTTATGGTAAATCCATCGATAACAAGATCGGGGTCTTCCTGGGACATATCAAAAACACGAGACTGAGACTGGGCATCTATGATACAATTGTCAGGACCGTCATTTGACACAAGGGTTATTGCTTTACCGGAAAAACCAATTTGACGGTTTCCTACGCCCTGATACAATCCATCCATAACTATGACAGTATCATAATCGGAAGCAACATAGATACCGCCTGTGATAGTTTTTTTAGGCAATAAAGCAGTACCGGGATTACTATCAAGACCAAGAGCATCATCGACATAATAAATTGTCGCCGGACATGAAGTATATAGAAATAAAACAATCAAAAGTGACAGTGAGAAAGTAAGTCGTTTATTCATTTTGACAACCCTCCAAAATCCCTTATTGAACTATTTAACTGTATCAATTACTTCTCAAATATCAAGTAAAATTTCAATATACTTCCATGCTACAGTGGGATTGATCGCAAAATAATAGCTATTGCAAAACAGAAGTCATTACATATAATACTTATCTGAAACTGCAATAAAACAGGGATTTTCATGAAAGACAAATTGATTCATATTGGCGCAGAGCTTAAGGGCCACGCCCCCTTCACATTCATCGGGGCTGCCATAGGCATCGTATTTATGCTTATCTTTCGTAATATCAGCGATGCACACGCAGGTGTTATGTTCAAGGTATTCCATCCAGCACACGTTGTTCTTAGCGCCATGGTAACGGCCTCAATGTTCGAACTGCACAGAAAAGCAAAG
This sequence comes from Sedimentisphaerales bacterium, assembly GCA_016928585.1. Taxonomy (GTDB): domain Bacteria; phylum Planctomycetota; class Phycisphaerae; order Sedimentisphaerales; family Anaerohalosphaeraceae; genus JAFGKL01. Next base: position 452 of record JAFGKL010000027.1, on the reverse strand, counting down.
AATTTTTTGCTGATCCTTGTAATCGGTTATATCGGCTCTATTGGGATCGCAACAGTTAGTGACTCTGTTATACCATACATTGGTGAAACGATATTTGGTTTGGATATTCCGAGTCACGCACAACTTCATCATGACGAGGATCACAGCCAGGAGCATGACCAAGCATCAACCGAACACAAGCAGCATATATCTGTGCATCTTGGTTTTATCGAGGACTGGTACATCGTAAATCCCGCAGCGGTGCTTGGTGTAGTGATCGCGTTTTTTCTGCCGAGGACAAAATTTCCTCACGCCGGGCATGTATTGATAAGTACATGGGCGTCATCGGCTCATATTCTGATGAATATGAATACGGGAATGACGGCAGGGACAATTGCCGAAATATTTGTAATACTGTTTATAGCGGTATGGCTGCCCTGCTGTGTCAGCGATATTGTTTTTCCGCTGCTGTT
>JAFGKL010000163.1 GCA_016928585.1 Sedimentisphaerales bacterium | reverse complement strand
CCTTCGAACGGATCCGAACCCGGACCAAAGAAACCGGCAGGAATAACGGAAAACTCTGGCGATCCGAACTCAACTCTCGATTCGGAAGTTGCCCACGCATCGATAACCTCGTTAAGATATGTATTGCATTCAAAGCCGGTATACAGCCGTATCTCACCTGTAGTGGTTCCCGATAGTCCGTCAAATATACTCCCGGGGGCACCGGTAAATTCAATTTGATAAGTAATATCAAAAAAGCTGTCTGCCGGAAAATCACCGCTCGGCAGTTCCTCTTTTAAAACCGTTTTGCCCGGGCTCGGCAATCCGTTGCCTGTACCTGCCATTATGCTCAGCGAATCAAAATCAGGATCACCGACTATACCGCCGCTCAGCCTGAACATATCGTTCGTGAACGTTTGTACCGGGTCGCCGGGGTTGCGCGGGCCGGTGTGAACCTCGCATATAACCGGTATAGTTATGTTTCTTGTATAACCCGTCAGGTTCCCTGTGCCGGAAACCGCGAACGGAAACTCCGCATCGAAGAATACCGTTTCCCCGCCGGAAGCGCTTCCTGATTTATGATCGATACTCGTAAAATTCGTCAACGGCCCGTCAAGTATCAGAGTATCGCCAGGTACCAGCCCCTCGCTGACAACAATATTTTCTGCCCCGTTGTCGTAGGGGCAAGCCGCTGGAAAATCGATCGTCGAGCTGCCGTTATCGGGTGCAGTACAATTATAGCAATCGAAAACTATCTCCATCCAAACTGTTGAGGCTGTAGTACCCACAAAACCGTCCAATGCACTGCCGGGGGCCCCGACAAAGTCGATCTCATAAGTAATATCGAAAAAGCTGTCAACCGCAAAATCTCCGCTCGGAAGCTGCGTTAAAGTTGTTTCCCCGGGACTGGGAAGTCCAAAGTTTGAACCGGCTCTAACTATAAGAAAATCAAAATCAGGGTCGCCTGATATCACGCCGTAGAAGTTGATCATATTACTTGAAAACGTCTGTACAGGGTCACCGGGATTGCGCGGGCCGGTGTGAACTTCGCATGCAACTTCCATAAAAATGGTACGATGAAAACCATCCAGCTCACCGGTACCATAAAGTTCTAACATAAGTGTAGAATTGAATGTTTCGATTTCTCCGCCAAGTGTACCGCCCGGGGTACGAACAACGTTGAAAAATTCGCCGTGTGTGCCCGGCCCTTCAATAGTGGTTCCCGGCGGCAGACCGTCGATCATCTCCCAGTTATCGCCCGCTGCAGAAACATATGCACACCCTTCCGGCGGCAGGTCAACCGTTCCTGTACCATTGTCCGGCTGGGTGCAGCATTCCCCAAAAACTGTAACAGGCAGCAAGACGATTATGGTTGCAATTGCAATTGGAATAACGATTTGCGTTCTCATTTTTTTCTCCCTAAATTGATTGAAAGATCGATGATCTCCTATTCAACTATAAACACATCTTACTTATACCATAATACTACTCATTTGTCAAGAAAGAACCCGCCTCCAAAATCTTTATTATTTATCGATTATTCTTCGTTTTCGAAATGTTTTTCTATCCATCCGCAAACACTATTATCTCGAACATCAAAATACTTAATATAAGGCTTTATATCCAGTACTGGTGTTTGGTCTAATGTATCGACCTCACTGAAGTGTAATTTATTTTCTTCGATCTTTTCGATTTTTATAACTGACAGGCCAATATGGTTCGGGCGATGGGGGCTCCTTATCGAGAATATACCATGTTCTTTATCTTCCAGGAACGGTTTGCCGACAATGGATTCTTTTTGAGAATTATGAAAATAATAAATCATAATAGCATGACTGAAGCCGTCAAGATCCTTGAGTCCGCGAGAATATTCTTTTTTTAATTCGATCCATGCCTCGACCTCCGGTTTGAATTTGCCCTGGATGGGTATATCTGTAACTTGTTTATAGGGTGAATGTACGATGCCGATAGGTCTCATTATGATTTCTTGCATAAATTATTCTCCCGGAGGCTCCTCAGACTGTATGCCTTTAAGTTTTTGATAGGCTTTGCACGGACCGCAGAACTTTTCGACTTTCCGTAGCTTTTTTGCATATGCTGAGTCGGGCCATAGTCTTGCTGCTATGCAAAACGGGCATAACTTGCATATTGTGGCAAGAAGTTTGGTTTTTGCATCAGCTTCCAATAATAAGCCTTTCGTATTTTTATCGTTCTATATAAATATAACAGCATTTACACTGATTTCTGATGCACTTTTTGCGGACGATGATAGATTATACCAGGCCCGCCCAAAATAACAAATGCATAGAATAACCATGACGAAGCACCTCCATTAATCATCATCATCCACTTTTACGGCCCATTCAGGGTAGATGGCTTGGGGGCCTTTCATGGCACGCCAGAGGATGCGATTAAAAACGTCCTCCGGACAGGCGTCCACTTCGTCAAGTGGCAGCTGGGCTGACACAATAGCGTCCTGCCGCAACACGGCGTTGCTGATTTGATCTGGGGCAGGATTGATTGTATCTAATGGAACCACATTGGCAACGGCAGTGAATGGGGTAAGATCTGCTCTCTCTGTAAAGCAGTCAAACATGGTGGTTGCCGCCGCGTCGAGTTGATTCATCGGGGGCAATCCCAGTATCAGTTCCATCGTGCGTATCAAGCTGGTTTGGTCATACCGTGTACTGATAGTTTGCCGGCGTTTCGTATAGGGACTGACCACATAACAGGTGGTACGGTAACCGCTCACATGGTCCCAGCCGGCTTGTGGGTCATCTTCAATGACGAACAGGCAGGTCTCCGGCCAAAACTTGCTGTGACTGATTGCTTCCACCACCATTCCCAGAGCAAGATCGTTGTCGGCAATTTGTGCGCCGGGAGTTGGATAATCTTTCTTGGTACCGCCCGTATGATCATTGGGAAGAAACAAAAGCACCAGATCTGGGAACTCACCTTTGGCTTCGAATGCTTTGAGTTCTTTGATGAAGGCTGCCGCACGCATAACATCGGGCACTTTCAAATTGTATCCTTCAGTGTCCAAAAGGCTATGTGGGCGTAGTGATTCGATGACCGGTCGGGAACGCAGTTGCGTCAGGCCCGTGTCGTTTTGGTAATCGTTCCAGTAATCGATCCACTGGGGGCTTCCTCTGCGAGTATGGTCTTTCCACCCGGATTCGGAAATCATCCATTCGCCATAGTTGCGAAACCATTTACCGTGCGATAAGGCATTGTCCCAAATGAAGCCGGAGGACGACCATGACAGCGCATCGCTGCCTGCGGCATCCTTGCCGCTGGAATAACTTCGTGGAAAGTCGGAGGATAATTGGCGTTCCGTATATTCGTTCGCAATGCCGCTGTCTGTCCATTGATGGCCATCGGCACTTTGAACACCGCAACAGTAGGTATTATCCATCAGGACGAACTCACGGGCGATCTTGTGTTGATTGGGTGTGAACTTTTCACCAAACGTACATAATTCAGGATCACCGTTACCTTCCGGCATATCACCGAGGATTTGGTCGTAGGTTCGGTTTTCTTTGATGATATAAATAACATGTTTGAACACACTGGGCTCACCAAATCGCTCAGGCACCGGCCGAACGGGTTGCTCGGGACGCGGCGGCAACTTGGCTTGTTTGAGCCTTGGGTAACGCATATTTTGCAATGCAGTCTTCGTTTGGGAAAATAGTTTCTTTTCGGAAGGAATTGGGATTAATGACAGTGTGCCGTAGAAATCCTTGGAACGAAGCTTAATTTTATCCTCCGACTTGAAATCTTTGGCCGCACCGATGCCCTTGATATTCGCAACACAAATTGCCTGATGGGTAACGTTCACCGCCACCGCGCCCGGAAACCAGCCAACCGGAATCAGACCTATGACGGCTGACTCTTTTTCGGCTGGTTCAAATCGAACCACAGCAACTGCGTTTTGAGTGCCGTTACACACGAACAGCCGTTTGCCGTCCGGATGAAATGCCAGTGCATTGGGCTGCGCTCCAAACGGGTCTCCCGGGGATTGACGCATCCATATTTTTTCTGCGATTTGATCCGTTTGGGTGTCGATGACACTAAGCGTGTCACTCCCCGAATTGGCAGCAACCACATATTGACCATCTGGCGACACCGCAAGAGCAGAGGCGTGCAAACCGACGATCACTTCTTTTTTCACCTGTCCAGTGCCAAGATCAATAATGCTTACCGAACCTTCATTGGCAATGTAACGAACGGGATCGACACGTACTTTGGTCCCAACTCCGGATGGTGCGGTCATATCAGATTCCTCTGATCGCCGACCGCCAGAATTGCTGACATAGGCTTTACCCGCAGCAAGCACGACGTCGAATGGGGCAGCTCCGGTCTCCCATGTGCGTAACACTTGGCCTGTAGCCGTATCGAATTCATACAACTTGTTGCCAAGGTTGCCCGACACATACAATCGTTTCCCGTCCTCCGATAACGCAAGTCCGGTGGGAATTTCTTCCTTACGTTTGGGTGCCATGGCGTTAGGAACCGAAATTCTCTTCAACCGACTAACCTTTTTCCCGTTTACCGAAAACACTTTCACGTCGCCTCGAACGTTGGAAAGGTAAATATACCTGCCGTCAGGAGAAAAAATTAAGCCTGTCAGGCTCAGCAAAGCTTCGGGGTCTTCCGTTAGTTCTTGGGATGATTTGGCGGTGTCTCCGGGCATAGCCGCTTTTTGAAGAATGTTGCCGGTAGCAGCATCAATGACATAAAGATGATTGTTTTTGCCTGAAGTCACGACCAGTTCGCCATCAGGACTTAAAGCAAGTGCTTGGGGACGCAGTCCGGGCACGCGTATTTGCTGACCGGCAGGGGTTAGAATTTGGCCTGTAGGCAGAATGTAGCGATTCTTTGATATCAGGCCCACAGGGGCAGTTTTCGATCGGCTTAGGTCTAATGAGCATCCTGCTAACAGACTCGCCAGCATAATGCCCAGGACACAAAGACTAATAAATATCCGAATACAAACCTTAAATGGATCTCGGTATACTTTTTTCATTACCTTTCACACCTTTCAAAATTTTTAAACTCCGATACGAGGCATCAGCTATTCTTGCTCAACGCATCCTGAACACGGTTCATCTTTGCTTTAAGATTCAGCCCCAACGTTGTAATTCTTCTTGATATTCTTTGAACATCGGTGTCAAGCAATCTAACACCACTGGATATGAACATGCGGGCCACACCTGCTGCCAGCATTAACAAAACAACTGGAATAAAATACGAAAAAATTTCTGATGGGATCACTATTTTCAATCCTTCTATCTCCGGGGCAGATACTGTGGCTTCAAGCTTCTCTGACACCAGCTCTTGAAAACGCGTTAATTCCTCCGGCCCGGTAAATAAACTATAAGCCTGAATAAAAACCCAAAACCCGATCGACACTCCGCAAATAACCAATATATAACCTGCATAATCCCGCCCCCTTATGCTGTGCTGCGGTTCTTGCCATGTCCCAAATTCTTCTTCACTCATAAATTTTCCTCCGTTTACATTTTTAACAACTGTGTCATTCCTACGAAAGCAGGAATCCAGAAATAAAACAGCATCGCCGAAGTTTACGCCTTAGCTTGCACCATAGTTCACACCCTGGGTGGTGTTTACACCCTGGGTGGTAGCGATTCCATAATTATTCCCCTCCTGTAAAGGAGGGGTGCCCGCAACGGGCGGGGTGGTTTTAAAACTCCCTTTCGCACGTTCGCACCTTTCACACTTTTCGCACTTTGCTTTACCGTCACCCTAATGGGTGTTTTGCTCGTTAAAAATATATTCGACTATCAGATCTTTTTGCGGACGATGATAGATCATACCGGCAGCACCTAAAATGACAAATGTATAGAACAGCCATGGCGTAACGCCCATTACAAATAGTGGAAAACCCATAAACGCCGGCACCGAACTTACCACTGCCGGTATATACAAACCATTCCTGCATAATACTACATGATCAGGATCTTTGCCAGAGTTGAATTTTTGAGTTCGCTTCAGATAGTTATCCATCTTGCCTGACAAAAATAAGTTTCGCAGAACCACTGCCGCAATTTGAGAGCCGGCAGCTATAACACAGAATACCGGAATAATTATCTCAAATGGAAGATCCGTCCCTTCGGTTTGCTGTTGCAAGCGACCGCCTATTATGAAAGACATTATAACAAGAACAGGCAAAGAGCTAAAACCAAGCCACCACAGGATCCATAAATAACGCATCACCTTTGCAATATCATCTTTATGCTCTTCTTCGATCTGTTCGTACTGCATCAGGTCCATTGTTTCTCCTTTATTATTCATTGTTCACTGTTGTTTCTGGCGTCTTTTGCTGCTTTATACTTTCTTGCATCATTTGTTGTGATTGCTTCATTGCTATTTGCATTACTGTATTGAAAATTTCCATCAAATGCTGTTTGGGCAGGACAGTTCGCGTCCGGATCTGCCCGTCCGCAATCTTACCGCCTATCGCTATACTGCTCTGGGAGTTAACATAAAGTCCGCTGAATATATCCGGCATCGAAGCGCCATCAGAGCCGTCCATCTCTTGCATCATTGATCCCATGCTCTGCATAAACTCGCCCATCCCGGCTATTAACTTGACAACATTAACGCTGTAGACAAAATCGTTATAAGACGCTTTCCCCATCATGTCTATAGCGGCCTTGGTCTCGCCCGTTAGAGCAGCGGATGCATCCTGATCGATCAGGGCCTTCATATCAGCTTCGCTGCCTTCGCCCAGGGCAATATAATATCTGTCCGCTGAATGGGCAATGCCATAAACAAGATCACCGCCGTAGATTTCTTGCATGGCTGCTTGCATCGGGTTGTTAGGGTCATCCGACGGCGGAAAAGTCAGTACCATCTTATCAATGGTCGCGTTTTTATATGTTTCCACGTCCGTCTTGTATTCAAAATTGATCGGCATGCCCATAGCCGCATACAAATCGTCAGCAAGATCGATGCACTCATTCGTATACTGTTTCATAGCATCCATGTCCTTGACGGCGATCACTTCACGAACTTTAAACGGTGGTTTTCCTGCGGCATAAGAAAATGACAGGGCGACCTCGTCGCCTGTAGCAGCTAGCGTTTTGTGTGTCAAGGACTTCATCTTAGCGATCTGTTCTGCTAACTCTGGATTATCATTGCATTTTTCCAGGATATCAAAGACTTTATCGTACATTTTAGTCATACCCTGCTGGTCCACTTTCATCAATCCATTTATGGCATTGCTATTGTCCAGATAGCCTGCAAATTTAAACGTCCCGTCTGCTTTCGGGTTGGTAACCAGCATTTGTGCCAGTTCTGAGCCGCTTTTGGCGCGAAATGTAGTGTCAATGCTCAGGGATGTCATCTCCGGCGTCAATGCTACGGTTACCGAATCAGCATCACCGCCCAGTTGTTTGAACATTTCCAGATAGACTTTAAAATATAATGTTACCAGATCTCCAATACTGCCTGTCATTTCCTTGGGCATTTCCTGTTGGATAGTATCAAGCTCATTCAGTGCTATAGGGGAGAATTGGTCGTACAGTGATGCGATATTGACATATATCCATACTGATGCAGCCGCTGCTTCTTTAGCTTGACTTTCGGAGAGCTTCTCGCCCAATGGACTCGAAACGTTTACCAGTGCGGCTTTGAGTTTGACAAGACTTGATTTTTCGGACCCGGGTACTACTAGGGCATATTGCTCGCTGATCTGGGACGTTGCAAAAATATCCGGCAAATTGGGGTCAGATCTAAAAACAGTAATGCCTTCTTTGGTTTTACTGTCATTAGGATTATTTTTGACGAATTCAGCATAATTGCTAACCGGAACCAGCATCCCTGCTGTCATGTCGGAAAGACCAACCATTGCAAACGTTCCGTTCATTTCAACCCCTCTAAGCATGGGGTCGCCAACAAGATCGGCCAACTCTTTGTTCACAAGCATAGCAGCGCCGACCGGAGAGATACCGGACAGGTATTGGTCTATTTGAGCCAGTGAGCCGTTCAGGTCGTTGATGCGCACACAGAACAAACAATCGTCAGGCAGCATTTTCATCATAGGATCATCGGCGGCATGGGTATTGGTAACGACACAAATAATCATTACGACAGATAAAACCAGAACTTTAAAGTGTTTGCTGATAAATTTCACAGGTTTTTCCTTTCAAAAAGTAAAGACCCTTTAAATTCTTTTATTATTCATTGTCTTTTCTTGCCCTAAATTCATGCCCAAGGTATTCATGCCCCAGGTATTTATGCCCTAGGTAGGGTGTCCTCATATTTTATCATCCTGTTAAAATTAACAAAAAGACTTCTCCTTAATTTTTAGTTTTTAATAATCAAATCTATTTTTCTCTTTTCCCTCTGTGTCTTCTGTGGCAAAAAAATTCGTGTTATTTCGTGTCACTTCGTGGCTAAATAAAGTTCTCAGCCCTCATTCGATAACAAATGAGTCGAAAAAATCATATACCCTTGATTCTGTAACCTGATCTTCCTTGCCTATTACCATCAACTGATAGAGCCTCTTATCAACAAGATATATTCTTGCTCTTATGATAGCTTTCTCTGAAGCAATAGACACCTCAATTTCTCTTCCCGGATAACCTTCGTACTCAACCTCAATTTCATCGATTAGTTTGCCCCCGACATTGTTAACCGCGCCGTCCACGGCCCCGTCAAGCATCTCTTTGACTGATCGTTTTTTGAAAACGCTATCGGGATAATCCACGTATGCAACTGCAAAACTTATCTTTTTACTGCCGGCATTGTACATATACAGATCGAAATCTCCATCATGACTCGTTAATGTTTGTACCCCCTCCTCCGGCTCACCCGGGAAGGATACTGTAAAGCGGCCGCGGCTGGATTGATAATCCTCGAAAGCTTCTAATTCCTCACCGCCTGAAAAAAGGCTAATGGCAAATGTTACTACGACAAAACCCACAACAAAACCGGCAGCTTTTTTTAAAAAATCCATAAACTTCACTCCTTATTAAAAAATTTAACTTCTCCCTACTCCTAAGAAACGATCACATTACCGAACTTAGTTCCATAAAAGAAGTCACTGGAATATCTAAATTCGGATAAATTATTTTGTATGCAGGCAATAGCTCTGGCGGCACATAAAGTTTTTTTTCTTCGACATTATATAAACAGCCTGGAATAGGCGGAACCCATGAATCGATCTGGACTCCGATCTGTGTCGTAACTGCCAGCCAGTCGTTACCTTTACGACTTAGCATAAAGGCATGATACTTTCCTTTTGGCTTTTCGTATAGCGATTTATTGACTACAAGCAGCACGTGCCATTCGTCAGAATAGGTAGGGTACGTTTTTTTTAAAAACTCAGATATCGCTTTTGTCCCGTACAAATAAATAGTGTTCGTTTCTTTGTTGTGTATTAATTCTATACCGCGATCTTTTAGGGGCTGATTTTCGGCTAACTCTAATTTATCTATAAGTTCACAAAAACTTTTGGCATCAAGAGGTCCTTTATTGCCATGTAACATTATTATTAGTTGCTCTCGTATGTCATCAACTATACAACCGAAGTCTTTAGGTGTAATGGAACCTCTGTATGTAAATATACAGGACCTGCCTGTTCTGACATAACCATATATTTGTTGTAACAAAAAAATTGTAAGGACAAATGCCGCTGTTAACAGGATCGCCTTTTTTTTGCTTTTCATTTTTTCGTAAAATACATAAACGAAGAGATTGATTAAGAGGTATAATAATAAAACAGCCGTAACTTCATGATTGGTTATGGACTTAAAGCGAACAGAAAACGGTAAAAAGATAACCGTAACTATCACGGTAATTGTCAATGACGAAAAGCATAAAAACAAATAAACCAATGACTGTTTGATTCGTTTTGGTGATTCCATCTTTCCCTTTTTTCTCCTTCGCGGCTAAAAACACCGGCACCTAAAAATGAAATTATCATCGTGCAAGCTTACGCCCTTAGGTGGTGATACCTTTTTCCATTATCAAATCCCTAAAGTAAAACTTGCTTAACGACCATCCTGACCCAGCAACGATCCCGACGAGAATGGGTCCCCCAAAAAACTCGTCGGAGGCGGGATTGTTGCAGCAAAATTTATATATAACTTTTTTCCTCCGTGGCGAAAAAATATAGTAGTAATTTTATCGCTCATGAATTTAACCGTCAAGAGATAAAGGGCGTAGCTTAGTAACTAAAAATAGTTAAAAAAACTCTGTGTCCTCTGTATCAAAAACAAAAATTCAAAGAAATGCAAAAAACTGTATGACT
>JAFGKL010000026.1 GCA_016928585.1 Sedimentisphaerales bacterium | reverse complement strand
ATCTCACCGCCGTACTTTGCGCTTGAACCGAGTTCCTCATTTATTCTCAGGAGCTGGTTGTATTTACAGATACGGTCGGTTCTGCAGGCCGATCCTGTTTTTATCTGTCCAACGCCGGTAGCTACGGCCAGGTCGGCGATGGTCGAGTCTTCTGTCTCTCCACTGCGATGGCTCATTACTGCGGTGTAACCATTCCTCTTGGCAAGATCAATAGCCTGGAGGGTTTCGGTAAGTGTGCCGATCTGGTTTACCTTGATGAGTATCGAGTTTGCACAACCAAGCTTGATACCCTTAGAGAGTATCTTGGTATTGGTTACGAACAAGTCATCACCGACGAGCTGAATCTTGTCACCGAGTTTTTTAGTAAGCTTTGCCCAGCCGTCCCAGTCGTCCTCAGCAAGACCGTCTTCAATGCTGACGATGGGGTATTTCTTGACCCAGCTTGCCCAGAGGTTTGCCATTACTTCGGAGGTTACGAGTTTTTTTGGATCGGATTTAAAGAACCTGTACTTCTTCGAGCTTTTGACCCACATTTCAGATGAGGCGGGGTCAAGGGCTATGCTGATCTGCTTGCCTGCTTTGTAGCCGGCTTTTTTGATCGCGGCAAGGATCAGCTCAATAGCTTCTTCGTTTTTCTTAAGGGAAGGAGCAAAACCACCTTCGTCGCCAACGCCGGTGTTGTATCCCTTGCTTTTGAGAACACTTTTAAGTGTGTGGAAGACTTCGGCACCCATTCGGAGTGCTTCTGGGAAGTCGTTTGCACCATGAGGCATTACCATAAATTCCTGGAAGTCGACGTTGCTGTCGGCATGTGAACCGCCGTTTAGTATGTTCATCATTGGAACCGGAAGTACGTTGGCATTGCATCCGCCAACATAACGGTAAAGAGGCAGGCCGCATGACTCGGCGGCAGCCTTTGCAACGGCAAGCGATACGCCGAGGATGGCGTTAGCGCCGAGCTTGGACTTGTTTTGTGTTCCGTCCATAGCGATAAGGAAGGCGTCAATGTCTTCCTGTGCAAGTGCGTCCATGCCGAGTACCTCGGGGGCAATGATATCATTTACATTGCTGACAGCCTTTAATACGCCTTTGCCCATATAGCGTTTTTTCTTTGTATCGCGAAGCTCGCAGGCCTCATAAGCGCCGGTGCTTGCACCGGAAGGTACAGCCGCTCTTCCAAATGAGCCATCATCAAGTGTAACATCCACTTCGACGGTGGGATTGCCTCGAGAGTCAAGAATTTCCCTTGCTACTACATCTATAATCATTGCCAACATCTCCTGTCCTTTCTGTTAATAAACTTTTAATAGGGGCTATTTAGCCCCCACATCAGACTTTTGCCAAGAGGTTAACCTTATTTTGGTTCTGCGTCAAGGCTTGATTATATATTGGTAATAGGGTATCATGCGGGGTTATGAGAATACCACTTACAAAATACGGTCTTCCGCAGGTGCTTATGTTCCCATCGGTGATACTGATGGTTATGTTGGCGGTGGGTTTGTTTTTGTCGTCGGGGATGCTTTGGGCGGCAGAAATCGTGCTTTTTATAGTTTTATTATGGGTGCTGGCATTTTTTCGAGATCCTAAGCGAATTGTACCGGTTGACAAGAATCTTCTTCTTTCGCCGGCGGACGGTAAGGTAAGTGATATAACGGTTTTGGAAGGAGACGAGTCACCGTTCGGTGAAAAAGCTATCAGAATAGGCATATTCCTGAATATCTTCAATGTGCATATCAACAGGACGCCCTGCAGTGTTCGGATAGACAAGATTACGTATAAAAAGGGCCTTTTTAAGAATGCTATGGATCCGGAGTCTTCGAGGGTTAACGAGTCTAACGATGTGGAAATGACGCGTTTGGACCAGCCGTGCGATAAACTCCTGGTAAGGCAGATATCGGGAGCCATAGCCAGAAGGATAGTTTGTGCGGTGGAAGCCGAGCAGGAATTTTCTGGCGGTTATAAATTTGGTATGATAAAATTCGGGTCGAGGACGGAACTTTATCTGCCGAGCAGAGACAATGTTAAGGTTGTTGTTAAAACGGGCGATAAAGTTAAAGCGGGCCTAACTGTTTTTGTTGAATATACGAGCTGAAAATGAGTAACGGAAAAACCGATAAGGCAAGAAAGCGAAATCTTTTAAGGCGTGTTCGTCGTCAGCGGCTGAAATACATCACGATCCTGCCTTCACTGATCACATTGCTTAACGGCATTTGCGGTTTTGCGGCGATAGGTTTTGCAAGCAAAGGGACCGAACTGTTTTCATTCCACCGCCTTAACCTTCCGTATTTTTCATGGGCAGGCTATCTGATCTTTGTAGCGATGATCGCGGATATGCTTGATGGAAGAGTTGCCCGTATGAGTATGGCGACATCGAGCTTTGGCGGTCAGCTTGACAGTTTGTGTGATATGATAAGCTTCGGCGTGGCACCGGCCTTTTTGATGATGAAGTTCCTCGAATCAAAGCTTGTTTTGTTCACAGCGGAGCCGCGTGTTATTTCTAATTTTACCGGGAGATTTATTTGGCTTGCGGCGGCAATTTACATAGCGTGTGCGGCGATACGCCTTGCGCGTTTCAACGTTGAGAACGAAGAAGACGAGACGACTCACATGAGCTTTATGGGCTTGCCGACGCCGGCTTCTGCGGGTGTTCTTGCGAGCCTTGTTGTGTTCCATCAATATATGCTTGAGACGCAGACTACTTTGCCAGTTTCGGCGCAGGGGTCGTCATTTTTTGTGTTTGCAGAAAATGCCATTATATATTCTCTTCCGTTCATTGCGATCGGCGTTGCAATATTGATGATAAGCAGGGTTAAATATCCTCATCTTATAAACCAATACTTTAAAGGAAGAAAACCTCTGACGCATCTTTTCTGGTCGGTGGCAGTCATGGGTTTGATCTATTTGTGCGAGATCCCTCTAGCACTGGTCATTTCCTTCTGCGGGTTTGCTCTTACGGGATTTATAAGATGGTTCTATTTTAAGATAATTCTGCTGAAGACCTCCCGTAGCCCGAACGGCGAGACGCCGGACTTTGTTTATTCCAGGTTATCCTCCGACCAGTAGGGCGATTACCGGTGATACCTATTTCAGAGCCGATATCTTTATATGTTCACATTCCCTTTTGTAAAAAGAAGTGCAGGTACTGTTCTTTTTATTCCGAACCGGCAGGCAAACATGACACCAAACGTTTTGTTAAAGCTCTTATAGCCGAGCTTGAAATGTACGATTTTCAAAGGGCGGTGAGAACTGTTTATATCGGCGGCGGATCCCCTACGAGTCTTGGCGGAAGTCTTTTGCTTTCGCTTATTAAAAGTATCAATTTGCACTGCAGAACCGCTTCGGAGTTTACTGTTGAGGTGAATCCGGGGCAGGTAGATCTTCAATTGTTAAAAAAACTTCGCAAGCTGAAAGTAAACCGATTGTCCATTGGGGCGCAATCTTTTAACCAACCCGAGCTTGATTTTTTAGGCAGAGGTCACAGTCCCGAGGATATAGAAAAAGCCGTTGTTTATGCAAAGAAGGCTGGCTTTGAAAATATAGGTCTTGATCTTATTTTTGCGATACCCGGCGCAAGGGAGGATTACTGGGTGCGATCACTTCGATCCGCTTTTTATCTTGGTCCCCAGCATATCTCTGTTTACAGTCTTACTTACGAGCCGGGGTCTGTTCTTTATGACGATCGTCAGGCGGGCAGGTTAAAGCCTGTTGATGAAGAGACCGACAGGGGGCAATACGAATTTGCGATCGAGGAATTGGCGCGTGCGGGATTTATCCAGTACGAGATATCGAATTTTGCACGGGGGGGATTTACCTGCAGGCACAATCTAGCCTATTGGAAGAATAAACCGTACATTGGTATCGGTCCGGCGGCGGCAAGTTCTTATAGGAACGAAAGAAAAGAAAATATAGATGATATCGAACGGTACATAGAAGCCATTGAAAACGGTCGGCTGCCTTCTGCCGGAGTTCAAAGCCTTAGTCCTCTTGAAGTTGCCTGTGAAACGGCAGTGCTGGATCTAAGGTGTATGGAAGGGATCGACCTGGAACAGTTCATCAGTCAAACCGGATTTGATGCAAGGCAGCTTTTCAGCAAATCGATAGACCGCCTTTACTGTCAGAGCCTTATCGAGATAAAGAACGGTTGTTTGTCGCTTACTCGTAAAGCATTTCCGATAGCCGATTCGGTGCTTTCCGATTTTTCAAGTCCTGACTAGAGGTTTCTGGTAAACTTATTTGTGTATATCGCTTCGGACATGCTTTGTGCACGGTTCTCAACGGGTTTATTGTTCTGTAATTTTTTGTCCTGAAGCGGGGCGTATATTTCCAGGCTTGCCTGCAAGAGTTTGCCTTCGTACAAAGCTTTGACTTCCATTTCATTTAATGCTGCCCGGAAAACCATCCAGTCTTTAAAGTCTTGCTTGCCGGCCATGCCTCCGAGTGTGAATCGCTTAGGCTCGATACGCTGTGGGATGGAACCTGCAAGTTCGCCATCAACGTATAATTGCGTGTCTCCCTTAGCGTATCTGTGTGACACAACCATGTGATGCCATTTGCCGTCCGCTACATATGCATTTGACTGTAGTGATGCGATATTTACCGCGTCGAATCTTAGTCGACCGTCAAAAAGCTCTATCGATCCTGCTCCTGCCAATCCCATATGCTCGTTTTGCAGATTGGTTCTGAACCAGAATGCTGTCGAATGCGAATGTATTGTGTCCATCGGGTCAAAGTAAACGGTCCATAGTTCTCCCTTGATGTTGCCTAAAGTAGTGTATCCGTCTCCGGTTACTTTTGCAGGGATCGGCTTGCCTGCTTTCATCGCATCGAACAGACTTGGTACTATCGTATAGAACATTTCGGCGTGCCCTTTAGTATTGGGGTGATACGGATCGGCATAGTAGCCGACAGCCCATCCTCCAGAAGTGTCATCGACGGCGCCAAGGAAGTTTGCACTCGGAACGTCCCATGTATTTATCAGTAAGTTCATGCGTCTTACATAATCAATCTCGATCGGAGTGTAGTAGCTGTGCGGATAACAAAGACCGACGACAGGCTCTATTCCCTGACTGCGCAACAGGGCTATGATCCCTTTCATTCCCCACTTATACTGAATGTAGATCGCCTCTCTCTCTTCGTCGTTTTTTTTCTCACGTATTCCTTCGTTAGCCAGCGACAGCCCTATGAATACATAGTCCGGCTTATGACTAAGCAGGTCGTCAAACCTGTCAAGTATTCTGGAAGTCCTGTCTCCTCCTCGTGAGCAGTTTGACACTTCCCATCCGCGCGACTCCATAACCTCTTTAAGACTGAACCAGTAGCCCTTGTTGTCTTTGGCAGAATTTCCATATGCGACCGAGGAGCCGAAAACAGTTATCTTTGGTTTTCCGGCAAACGCGGTTCCAATAGAGATCAAAGTGACAATTAATACAAAAAGAACGAACTTTTTGGTGTTAGCTAACGAATACCTAGACATATTAAGACCCTTAAAAAGCTTCCAAAAGATTACTTTAAGTCCAAAAGAGGTAACTGTCAACTTTTTACTAATATTTCAATTAGTTGTTTTTATTGGTCGATAATGTTATACTGCCGAATTCTATAACAGGAGTTATTTGGGTTTAAGATATATGGGTACAGAGTTAATAAGAAATTTTTCAATAATCGCACATATTGACCATGGCAAGAGCACGCTTGCAGACAGAATGCTTGACCTGACAGGCCTTGTATCGGGAAAGCAGGCCAAAGAGCAGTTTCTTGACAGTATGGACCTTGAGCGGGAGCGTGGTATCACCATTAAGGCATCTGCGGTTACGATGCCTTTTAAGCATGAAGGCAAGACGTATATGCTTAACCTGATCGACACGCCGGGCCATGTTGATTTTCATTACGAAGTTTCGCGTTCTCTTGCGGCGTGCGAAGGTGCACTGCTTGTTGTCGATGCTACACAGGGGGTAGAGGCCCAGACCGTAGCCAATGCCTATCTTGCGGTAGAGACGGGCGTTGAAATAATGGGCGTTATAAACAAAACAGATCTGCCTGCGGCCCAGCCTGATGTTGTCGGTGAGGAGATCGAGCATATCCTCGGTATTAGAAAAAACGAGTGTTTTCATATCAGTGCCAAGAGCGGGGCCGGTGTGAAAGAACTTCTCGAAGCGATAGTTACACTTTTGCCTCCGCCTAAGGACAATAGCGACAAGCCGGCAGCGGCGCTTATTTTTGACAGTCATTTTGACGAATACCGCGGGGTGATATGTTATGTTCGTGTTTTTGAAGGAGCGTTGAGAACAAAACAAAGGATCCGCCTTATGGGTTCCGGGCGTACCTATGTTATTACCGAGATCGGGAAGTTTTCACCTCATATGAAGCCGGTCGATACGCTTGGTACGGGCGAGGTGGGATATTGCATTGCGAATATTAAGAAGCTTGCCGATGTAACGATAGGCGATACGATAACTGACGACAGCTCACCAGCGGAGAAGGCTCTTCCCGGATATAAGCCGCCGATGCAAATGGTCTTTTCTGATTTTTACCCGGGCAACAATACGGACTACTCAAGTCTGCGTGGGGCGTTCGATAAGCTTGCGTTGAACGATGCTAGTTTTTCGTTCTATCCTCAAAGCTCGCCGGCACTTGGTTTTGGATTTCGCTGCGGCTTTTTGGGTCTTTTGCATATGGAGATCGTACAGGAGCGACTTGAGAGGGAAAGCAATATTGACGTTATCCAGACGGCACCAACTGTGAGTTATGAGATTTTAAAAAAAGACGGTACGGTAAAAAGGATAGATTCTCCTTCCGAACTTCCGGATGCTTCTCATATCGAAGAACTTCGAGAACCGTTCGTTCGTCTTGAGATCATAACAGGAACTGATTCTTACGGGGGGATCATGAAGCTTGCCGAGTCACGGCGGTGCAAACTTATAAAAACGGATTATCTGAGCCAGACGAGAGTAATGCTTGAGTTCAAAGCACCTCTTGGCGAGATAGTTTATGATTTTTACGATGTTCTTAAGGGGATCAGCCGGGGGTATGCGACTATGGATTACGAGCTGATCGGGTTTGAGAAGTCCGATCTTGTTAAGATCAATATCCTGGTAAACAAAGCGCCAGTTGATGCACTTGCTCTTATCGTTCATCGCGACAAGGCGGTGATGCGCGGGAAAAAACTTATCATAAAACTTAGACGGGCGATCCCCAGGCACCAATTCGAAATACCATTGCAGGTTGCCATAGGCGGGAAAATAATCGCCCGCGAAACCATCAAAGCCTACCGAAAAGACGTTACGGCAAAACTTTACGGCGGGGACGTTACCAGAAAAATGAAAGTGCTCAAAAAGCAAAAAGAAGGAAAGAAGCGTATGAAGAGCGTTGCGAACGTTCAGATCCCACAGGAGGCTTTTATGAGCATTCTCGACACAAGCGATTAGCGTTACTTATTATCGAGGAGATACCAATGGACAGACGCAGATTTTTGAAAGTCACAGGTTGTTCGGCGGCAGTTTTTGCCTTAGCAGGGTGTAACGAACTTCTCACTAAGTCATCGGCAAAAAGACCTAATATACTTTTTATTATGAGCGATGACCATGCCAGTCATGCAATGAGCTGCTATGGCAGTAAGATCAATGAGACTCCTAATCTTGACCGCATCGCAAAAGGCGGTATGCGATTTAATAATTGTTTCTGTACTAACAGCATCTGTGCGCCAAGCAGGGCGGTTATTCTTACCGGGAAATACAGTCATATTAACGGATTAGTCGACAATAAGGTTGCATTCGACGGTTCGCAACAAACTTTCCCCAAGCTTCTTCAAAAGAACGGTTATCAAACAGCAATGATCGGCAAGTGGCATTTAAAAAGTGATCCTACAGGTTTTGACTACTGGTCAATCCTGCCGGGACAGGGCAGATATTATGATCCTGAGTTTATCGAGATGGGCGAAAAGAAAGCCTTCAAAGGATATGTTACCGATATTATTGCCGACAAAAGTATAGACTGGCTTGAGAATCGAGTCGACAAGAATAAACCTTTCTGTCTTGTTTCGCAGCATAAGGCTCCCCACTCGAATTGGCAGCCCGGATCGGATCATAAAGATATGTACAAAGATATCGAGATACCCGAACCGGAAACGTTCAATGATGATTACAAGACCAGGTCTGCCGCCGCATCGGATAACGAAATGACGATAGAGCACCATCTTGATTTGCAGTACCATGGTAAAGACAAACGAATGACGCCGCCCAAAGATCTTGAAGGGAAGCAAATAAAAAAGTGGAAGTACCAGCAGTACATCAAGGATTATCTTCGCTGTGTTGCTTCTGTTGATGACAACGTAGGGCGATTGCTTGATTATCTTGACGCTAATGGTTTGTCTGAAAACACAGTTATTATTTATACTTCCGATCAGGGTTTTTATCTTGGCGATCATGGCTGGTATGACAAACGGTTCATGTATGAAGAATCACTTCGCATGCCGTTACTCGTTAAATATCCGGGTGAGATCAAGCCCGGCACTGTTAACGATGATATTGTTTTAAACCTGGATTTTGCTCAGACAGCCCTTGATTATGCAGGCGTTCGTCAGCCCGATGATATGCAGGGGGCCTCGATCCGCCCATTATTAAAGGGTAAGACACCCTGTAACTGGCGAAAGTCAATGTATTATCATTATTATGAGTATCCCGGCTGGCATATGGTTAAGAGGCATTATGGCATCCGTACTGCAAGATATAAGCTGATACATTTTTATTATGATATAGACGCGTGGGAACTTTACGATCTGCAAAAAGATCCCAATGAATTAAATAATGTATATGATGCCCCCGCTTTTGCGGATATTCGTAAGGAACTTACAAAACAACTGGATGAACTAAGAAAACAATACGGCGATTCGGATCAACTTACGCAGTCGTTTCTTGAAAAATATCCCGAAGGCGATGTTCGCAGGTAAACAATCGACTATACATTAACGAATCTTTAAGGTTGCAAGGGCAAGTATCGCAAAGCCAATCGCAAGGAGCCAGAACCTGACGACAACCTGCGGCTCCGACCATCCGGCAAGATGGAAATGATGATGTATTGGTGCGCATTTGAAGATCCTTTTTCCGCCGCTGTACTTGAAGTAACCGACCTGGAGTATTACGCTGAAGAGCTCCATCATGAATACGCCGCCGATGAGGAACAGTAGTATTTCATTCCTGCTTACCATAGCACCATAACCCATGACAGCACCTAATGGCAGCGAACCGGTGTCGCCCATGAAGACCTGAGCAGGTGGGCAGTTATACCATAAAAAGCCCACGGTAGCCCCTACTATTGCGGAATACAAAACACATAATTCGCCGGCATGCGGGACGTGTGGCAATAAAAGGTAGCTTGCCCATGTGACCGTACTTGTGCGTGACATTGTTTCGGACGCGACAAAGCAAAGTATGACCAATACGAGCGACATTATACTGACGCATCCGGAGGCGAGCCCATCCATGCCGTCAGTGAGATTGACTGCGTTGCTTGTGGCGGAGATATAAAGTATTGCTATAGCCGCGAACATCCATGAGGCCAGCGGTATTCCATGTTTATAGAAGGGCAGCCAGAACATTTTGGCATCAGGGATGTTGGTGAAGTCGGAATAAAGAAAAAGCGCAACAAGTACCGCGCCACCGAACTGGAAAACGAGTTTTTCCCATGCCTTAAGTCCGTTCCTGTTGTGGTGACGGATGTCGCTTGTAAGTTTTAACCAGTCGTCTACAACTCCTATTCCGCCAAACCAAATGAGTACGAAGATAGCTTTATGGATGAAAGGGTTGTTGAGTTTTGCCCAGCAAAGAGTTGTCGAGATGACTGCAAGCAGAATAATAATTCCACCCATTGTCGGAGTGTTTGCCCGATCCTTCATCAGGTCATTAAGTGCTGTGTGATGGAACTCGGGCAGGTCGCCGATCTTCTTGCTCATAAGCCATCTGATGATCTTCGGCCCGGCGAACAAGGAAATGCAAAAGCTCATAAGTGCGGCTATGACACTTCTGAACAATACGTCCTCAAAAGCATAGAACCCAAGCTTATAGGTAACCGATTCCCTTAATGCCCATAGCAAATGATATATCAACTTTTACACCCGGATATTTCTTTAATTTTGTCTATCGCTTTTTCAAGCCCGATGCAGCGCGAGCCTTTAACGAGTACAATATTTTCTGCCTTAATAAATTTCGGCAAATCGTCACATAATTGTTGCGTATTTTCGAAGATTTCCCAATTAAAATCTTCTTTTGCGAATTCTTTTGCACCTTCTACTACATTTTGGGCGAACCTGCCGACGGCAAGCAGCGTGTCAATGTCATTTTCGGCTATCATTTTGCCGAGTTCATGGTGCAGTTGTTCGCTTTGGTCGCCCAGTTCTTCCATTGTTCCGCATATGAAGACTTTTCTTCCACCATCGCTTGCTCCAAGGTCGCAAAGACATCCGATAGCGTTTGCCATGGAAGCCGGGTTTGCATTATAACAATCGTTTATTACGGTTACCATCTCAAACCGTTCGACATTAAGCCTCATCACTACGCTTTTGAAGGATTTTATTGCTTCGCTGAAATCTTTTATCGATATGCCGAACTGGCTGCAAACGGCCCATGCGGTGAGCGTGTTGAAAAGGTTTGCCCTGCCTGCCAGCGGGACCGAGACGTTTGTCGTTTTTATTTTGATATTGCCGGAGGGGCCGTTCGTTCTCAAGTCCCTGCCTTTTATATCGCAGAGCGGGCCTTCTCCGAATGTAATAAATTTTTTGTTAAGACCTTTGACGTGTTCTACAAGACCCCTTGCATCGCCGTTGATAATGAACCTGCCCTTATCTTTGAGCCCCTGAGATATCGAGGCTTTTTCTCTTATTATATTTTCGATGCTGCCGAGGCCCTTAAGGTGTGCCGGGTAAACATTCGTTATGACGGCAATATCGGGGGAGGCAATGTTCGTAAGTTCAGCTATTTCTCCAAGACGGTTGGAGCCTATCTCGGCGATGACTATCTCGGTATCTTCGTCGGCCCCTAAGAGAGTCAGCGGCAGGCCGATGTTGTTGTTAAAGCTTTTTGGCGAACGATGGCATTTAAAATGTTTTTTAAGCACATGATAAATCATTTCTCTTGTTGTTGTTTTTCCCGCCGAGCCGGTAATCGCGACGACTTTATAATCAAGTTTTGTTCGATACCAGCCAGCCAATATGCCGAGCGAATGAATGGTGTCTTTGACCTTTAATACAGCGCCTTTATCGCTTGAGATATTTTTAGAAACGACTGCACAGGCGGCACCATTTTCAAAAGCCTGCTTAACGTAGTCGTGTCCGTCAAAGTTTTCACCTTTGATGGCAAAAAAACAGTCTCCCCGGCCGATCGAGCGTGAATCGGTGTTTATCGACTTTACGGTTTTTTTTCCGGCACTGGTATAGTCGGCTCCCAAGGCCTGAGCCAATATTTTAACTGGTGTTTTTTTCATTTAAGCTCGCTTAATATTTTAGCAGCTTGTTTTCTGTCGTCAAAGTCGATCTTTGTTTTTCCGATTATCTGGTAAGTTTCGTGTCCCTTGCCGGCGAGAAGCACGATGTCGCCGGGTTTGGCAGTTTTTATTGCAAGCTCTATCGCTTTTGTCCGGTCTGCTTGTATTGTTATATTTTCCGAGTTGGGATCTTTAAAGCCGGTAATTATATCTTTTATTATCTCCTGCGGGTCCTCTGTTCTCGGGTTGTCGCTTGTTACAAAGACTCTGTCGGCAAGTTGTTGTGCGGCATTTGCCATCCTCGGTCTTTTGCTTTTGTCCCTGTCTCCGCCGCAGCCGAATAAGACAATGAGTTTGCCTTCACATACTTGCTTTACAGTTTGGAGGACATTTTTCAGGGCGTCGTCGGTGTGTGCGTAGTCAACCAATACCTTAAAATCCTGACCGAGATCTACGGGTTCCAGCCGGCCGGGCACGATGGTTAATGCTTCTATTCCTTTTGCAACGGTTTTAAGATCTATTCGGGCTGCCAGGCAAAGACCGGCGGCTGCCAACTGGTTGCTTATGTTGTGCATTCCCAAAAGGGCTGTTTTGACTGTTTCGCATTGGCCGGCGGAACAAATGCGATAGATGCAGCCGCCTGCGTCTATGGAATCGACTTTGGCCGTTATATCGGCGTTTTCGTTGACGGCATAATACAGGACGTTTGCTTTTGTGTTCTCAACAATCCTTTTTCCGAAGGGGGACTGTTTATTTGTTATCGCGGTTGTGTTGTCGTCAAGCTGTTCGAAAAGCTTTCTTTTTGCTGCCAGATAATTTTCTTCTGTTTTGTGATAATCGCGGTGGTCGCCGGTTAAATTCGTAAACGCTGCCGCAGTAAAATCGATGCCTTCCAGTCTATCTTGTTCTAAAGCATGGCTTGAGGCTTCGGTTATCATAAATTCTGCATTTGCAGCTACCATTTCATTTGTCAGGGATGCTATCTGTATAGCATCCGGAGTTGTCAGCAAAGCTTCGGATATCCCGTTACCGGTGTCATATTCTATGGTACCGATGAGCCCGCATTTTTTTCCGGCCTGTTCTACTATGCTTCGTACAAGATATGCTACGGTGGTTTTTCCGTTGGTTCCGGTTACGGCAAGGTTCGTGAGTTTTTTTGACGGGTTGTTAAAAGCTGCATGTGCAAGTTGCCCGAGGGCTTTTGAAGGGTTGTCGACAAGAATGACATTTGCTTTTCCGGCGGGGCATTGATCTTTGCAGACGACATATTCTGCGCCGTTTTCAATGGCTTGGGCGATGTGGTCATGGCCGTCGGTTACTGTGCCCCTGATGGCAACAAAGATGTCGCCATTTTTTATCTTTCGTGAATCGGCGCAGATATTCCCCTTAAAGCCCTTGTTTTTAACCAGAGATAGCAATTTAGAATATGTCATAAGTCCATTGGGAGTATTAAACACCGTAAAAGGCTCTTTTGCAAGCACAATCGGGATACCTTTTTGCTTGTCTTGCGTCAAAAAAACGCTACAGTAACAGTACGGTTGTTTCGTTAACTTTCAGAAAGGGCAAGGTCATGAAAATCCAAAAAATGTTTTTTGCTATTTTATTAAGTTGTCTTTTAGTTTTGCTTGTTGCGGCTTCAGCAGTTGAAAAGCTTAGGGAAGGCATGAACTACATTCCCACAAAGGTTTACACACTTGCACAGGACCAGGAGATATTGAAAGCTTACGAGGGTCTTCGTGTTGCAGATGTTGCAGACGGTATGGACAGGGCCGGCCTTACCCATATCGGGAGGATGTCCTTTACGATCCATCCGTCTTGGACAGATACGGTTCATTACAAACATCGCTTTATCGGTATTGCAGTTACGGTTCGTTACGTACCGACAAATGTTCCGGCCCCGCGGTTTGACAGCAGCAAAGAATTTGATGAATGGGTAGGTAAGACTTACAACGAGAGCACTTCTGAGCCGTTTACTGCTTTACTCAGGCCGGGCTCTGCTCTTGTTATCGATGAGGCCCCTAACATGGATGTCGGCAGTATCGGTTCTAATAATATTATGGGTTGGAAGACGCTTGGTTGTGTGGGCGTGGTTACTGACGGCACCGCCCGCGATACCGATGAAGTGGCAACGGAACAGGTTCCCCTGTATTTACGTAACGCAGGTAAGGGTATCCGGCCGGGGCGAAATCTTGTAGAGTCGGTTAACCGTCCGATCGTTTGCGGAGATGTTCTTGTAGAGCCGGGCGATGTGATCGTTGCCGATGGCGACGGCGTTGTTGTTGTTCCCCGCGTAAAGGCAAAACTTGTCGCAAAATATGCACATGAAACTCTTGATAAAGATAAGGCCGGTAGAAAATCCCTCTACAAAAAACTTGGGCTGCCCATGGATGACTCAGTAAAATGATATACTATTTGTGTTAATTCCAAATTAACCTGGATTTGGGAATAACATATCGAGCAAGGCCTTATGACAGGTATCCCGTCATTGGCGGTAAATGTGTACTGCTTTAAGCAGAAATTTTCCTTAATTAGCAGCTTTGTTCTAAAAATCACCTCAAAAACACAATAACTGAACCCCTAAACATTGTACTATTTATAAGATATATATTTGTTAGTAATTACGGGAGATCTTTAATGACAAATGAATATGACCCCAAGCTTTCATACAAAGAGCTTGCCGGGACCATTTCTGCGCTTGGTATTAAAAAAGCAAATACACATTCGTGGCAGCTTTTTCTTCTTGGCATACTTGCCGGTTTATATATCAGCTTTGGCGGTCACTTGTTTTTGGTTGCTCTTGTCGAAGGTATGGGCAAAGTCGTCGCCGGAGCGGTTTTTAGTGTTGGTTTGGTTCTTGTTCTCGTTGCCGGTGCGGAGCTTTTCACGGGTAATATTATAATGCTGGTCGGTACGGTATCTCACCTTGTTTCGTTAAGGAATATTTTGCGAAACTGGATAGCAGTGTATCTAGGTAATTTTGTCGGGTCGTTTATTTTTGCCGTGCTGATATGGGAGTCCGGATTACTTGGTGGGCCTGACGAACTTAACGGGCTCGGTGTTTTAGCCGTAAAAGTATCACAAGCCAAGCTTGCTATTCCGTTTTCACAGTGTCTTATACGCGGTATTTTCTGCAACATACTTGTAATACTTGCCGTCATTATGGTCATAATGGCCAAGGATATTACTTCAAAAATTCTCTGCTGTGTTTTGCCCATCATGACTTTTGTTGCCTGCGGCTTTGAGCACTGTGTTGCGAATATGTTCCTTATCCCTGTCGGGCTTTTTGCGAAGGGCGTTCCTGCGTTTGAACAGTTTGTTATGTTTAAGAATATTCTGCCGGTAACTCTCGGTAATATTATCGGCGGGATATTTATTCTCCTGATACATCCTAACAGGATCAGGCAGCTTAAGTTTTTGTTTCAGAGCTACAGAGCACGGCAAAAACAGACATGATCCGGTAAAATAAAATATAGGACCTGGTGAGGGCTTCGTATCGATCGTGTGTTCACACTCGCTATAGTAACTACGGGTATTGTGCGAGAAGCGAATCCAACTCTGTCTGAGTTATGGGAACCATACTACAATGTTTCGCTCCCGATGGTGTACTGACCGAAATTTTAGTATAAGTGACAAAATCCGTTGTTTCCCATGCTTCCAGTGGGGCGTTAAACGGATCGCCGTAGACGTACCACTTTTCTTCTCCAATTATTTTGATAACTTCAGGTCCTTCCGTAGGCTTATTCTCTCCGGAGAAGACGATCTGGCCATATTCATCATCGGCAAACGAGTCAATCGTCGGGTCAAGACTTGTCGAAATAGACAGCCTGTTACCCATTTGGTCACCCACGTCTCCCGGTTTGTGGAAGCCGCAGTACGCTCCGTTGTACTCGACAATCGTCAGGTCGATATCATGGATCCCAATGTTATAATAGACTCCCGAATCCGCGGGGGTGATGTTTGTCCAGTCCTGCGTTGTCAGATAATGCATTGTATTGTGGCCATCGACAACAGACGCCCAATATACATAAAAAAGGCTTTCGGTTTCCAAATAGAAGAACTCTGGCGCCCAGCATCTCTCCTTTGACGAATCGACGACTTGTATCTGTCCGCCGGTCCAGTTGATCAGATCATCGGATACCATGTGTCCGATTGTGGTTCCGGTCCAGCCGGTGGTATAAACAAAATGGAACTTTCCATTGGCCCGATTCATGAAAGGATCACGTACAAATGGTGGTGACCATGGCAGCGGATTACCCCCGTTCAACGCCGTCCAGTTGCGTGCGTCATAGCTGTAGGCATAACGCAATAATTCATCGCCACCATCGAAATAGGGCATAAGGTATGCGACATAAGCGTCTCGCGGAGCTGTAAGTGGGCCAACCGTTGCTCCCGATGCATAGGGCAAAGAGCTCCAAATCCATTCCTCCGCCAGTTTAGCCAGGTTTATGGGGTTCTCATCCGATAGCCAGAGAGAGGCAAAAATCGCAAGATCCTCAATATCCACAAAACAGTTGTAAGTAAGGTCGCTGTAGTGGTACCCCCATGTCCCGCATTCATTGTCATAAGTTTTGACTATAACGTTCTGCAGGGGTATGTCATCGAAATCCGGATCAGTGCTGGCAATCATGTGGTTGATCCAGCCGTTATGTGGATTCTCTTCCAAAATATCATCATCGTTGGCGATTACATTCACCTGCTGATCATCCGCCCAGTTTTGATCGTCAAAGTAAAGATAAATAGGAATTCCCTGTCCCGAACCGAGATCCAATTGCTCATCTGGATCTACTGTTACGGTAACATCATCTCCGGGTTGTGATACCAGATGGATATTGTATGTGTCTGGCACAGCATTGCCTTCGATAACCTCGGTCGAGTCACCGCTTTCCTGTATGACAATGGGCGATTCCCCGATGACGTCCGGTCCGTCTGTATAATGCCTGGTAATCGTTGCTGCATTCAATGCTTCGTCATAAATCCTGAACTCATTGACACTGCCGTTCATCTTCGGATCGTCAGAATAAACCGAATTTCCAATATAGGCAAAAGCGCGATGAACTCCCGACAAAGGCATTGTTATGCCGGCAGCCGGAGTGCCTACCAACACGCCATCTTGGTATACACTCATAGTGTTAGTGTTGTTGTCATATACACATGCGACATGTATTTCAGAACCTGTGGGCACCGAGGGGATATCTGTTGGCCCCTGTTCACCTGTTGACCAACCGGGAAAGCCGCCGGTGGAAATCCGGAAACTTCCGGCGGTAGATGCATAAAATATATAGTATCCGCCGTTATTTCCAGAGGCATCGCCAAAATCAAATAAACGCTGCCAGGTTGCCTCTGCGTTTAATGTAAACCATGCTTCAATCGTTATGCTGGTATATTCGATATCTAACGTTGTCGCGGGCAAATTGACATATGAATCCCCATTAAGTATCAATTGATTTCCGCTTATTGCCGCACCTGCTTCAAGAGTTCCATTATTACTACTGACAGAATCGACAGCGGTAATATCGCCGTCGGTGAAACTGTAGCGATTAACCAGATCACTCTTGGCTATATTGTTGATACCTAAGAGTAAAAATACAAGACATGATAGATATGCCCTCTTCCGCATTATCTTTCACCTTTTTTCTAATGTAATTTTTATTGAACTGAAATAAATTTAAACTTTATCGCTGTTAAAAACAGTTGGCGAAGTTTTTTAGTCTCTTTTGATCGGTTTGTAGCGATCGGGCAACAGTATTTTGGCGCCCTGGAAGTTAATGAGCAATCCAATAACGAGCAAAATAGCTTGTAATATTAACTTTGCTTTCTTAAATCTCCATAAACATCCAAAGGTTTTTGCAAAACCTGCCTCTACATGTTCAAGTACCACATCTTCGGGATTGTCAGGGTTAACATAGCAGATATGCCTGGAGTTTTTCGGATATGGGCCGGTTCCCTCGTTAATCTGTTTATCTGTTAATGATATGTAACTGAGAAAGGTTCCTTTGCCTAAATAAATTCCCGGATCGACGGCATTAAAAACATTAGAGGCATATCTTCTGCCGCCAACGTAATAGCTGTAAAATATCTCCCAATAAAATGTTGCTGTACTATCGGGTCCGGAATATTCTTTGCCTTCGGATTTAAGTTTTCTTGACTCTATTACACAATTTGTTTTTGTCCAGGAAAGGGTACATTTTATTTTGGATCTTTGTTTAAAAAAAGTTGTTGCAAACAGGCCCACGGCTGTAAAGACCAATGCAGTCCCTACGACAAGGAGACAAATCCTTGCGCTTCTTTCGATATCGGGTTTTCGCTTAAATTTTTTGCGATTTTTCATGTTTCCATCTGCTTTTGCTCAAAGATCATTCGGAGCTCATTTGCTTTATGAAAGCTTCGGCCTCTGCTATGGAAGAATTCATTTCTGCGACAAGCGAAGCGACGTCTGTTTCTATCGTGTCAAGTTCGCTTTGCAAAGAAGCGACGGCTTTTGCATTGAGGTTATGTTTTAAGTACAGTACGTGATCCCTGAATGCTATCAATACGGGCTCGACCTTCGATTGCGCCTTTCGCATTGCGTTTATGAGGTCCTGGTAATGAAGCTTTGTTTCGGCTAGTTTTTCTTTACTTGAGAGCTTAAGGTTCTGGTTGGTGTATTGATCGAGCTCGGCGGTCCATTCTTCGAACAATGCCTCTGCGACTTGCTGAACCTTGTCGATCCTGTCCCGCATTTTTTTTGCTTTAGCTTCGCTTGTGTCCAGTTCATCTTTTAGCTGGTTGTATTTGTCTTCGAGGTCACCGCCTTTGAAGTTCGCTACTTCGGTAAACTTTTCGAGTGCCGTCTGGAACTGCTCTTTTGTTTCTTCCTGTGCGTCCTTTGCCTCATCGACACGGTCTACGAGAATATCTCTTTTGTGAACACCGAAAGTTTCCATGGTGTTGTAATATACTTCCTGGCATCCGGCAGTAAGGACCAAGAATATTAAGACAGGTAACAGGCTTCTTTTCATAATAACTCCTTTTATCGTGAACCGTTATTTGCTTTTAAGATAATTCTACATCAATTAAGGGCAGTGAACAATCATTTTATACCCATATGGCAATGAAAAACCCTTGACGCCTCGGTCGGAATGGCTATAATCCAAGCTTCTGCACGGAATCGTGCATTTATTTTTTGCTGTCGATATGTTTGATTGTACATATCGATATAGCGCAAAGGAGAAACCGGATTATGAAGAATCTAAGGGCAAAATTTAGGCTTTGGTTCAACAGTAAAAAGGCCGAGGGCGGTTTTGGGGACGGCAAATGGCGGCTGTTGAACGAAATTAACAATAACGGCTCCTTAAGAGCGGCCAGCGAGGTATTGGGTATAAGTTATCGCAAGGCATGGGGAGATCTGAAAAATGCAGAGCGAGTGATGCAAGTTCAGTTAGTTGATAAACACCGGGGCGGGCGCGAAGGGGGGCAAACGGTTTTGAGCAAACAGGGCAAAAAGTGGGTTAAGGCTTACGAACTGTTCCGCAGGGATGTTGAAAAAGCGGTGGAGGCAGCTTATGCAAAACATATCAAAGGATTTGCGGAATGACAAAAGCGGTTTTTATTGCAGCTCGATTTGGTGGGAGAAAAGGCTTTAGCCTTATTGAGCTTTTGGTTGTTATTTCCATCATCTTTTTGCTGATGGGTATTTTGATACCGACATTCAGCAGGTGCAAAGCCATAGCCGGCCAAACTGTATGTCAAAGTCAATTACGGCAGTGGGGTTTGGCGTTCGAGATGTATTCTTTGGGGAACGGGGGGTATTATCCTCACACGGACGGACGTGACAGGACCGGCGACGAAGAGCCAATAAGTTCTGCGGGTAAAATAGACTATTACTCAGGATGGGTCGATGTTTTGCCGCTGTTGATGGATGAAACGCCCTGGAGGGATTATGAGGAGTGGAAGTATCCGGGGGTTGGTACGATATTTCAATGTCCGAGCGCAAGACTTATCCAGGGAGATGTTTACGACTACAAGCCCATGAGGAACGGATTTTTTTCTTATGCGATGAATTCATGCCTTGAGCTGGATGAAAATTGCCGCTGGTGGGAATCGGAAGGCTGCGACAAGCCTATGCCAAGTTTTTTAAATACGGCATTAATAAAAAAGCCACAACAGGTGGTTCTTTTGTTCGATCAGCTTCTTGATCCGGGGCTTGGGTATGACGGCAGAATAGAGAACGGGCAAGCCGGGAAATATTGCGGTGCCTATCCGCGTGAGTTCAGCGCCCGTCATGCCAAAGGTCGCGGGGTTTTAGGAGGCTTTGTACTTTATTGTGATTACAGTGTGGAATGGAAGTCTTCTGTGTGGAAGCCGGACTGGCCGGAAGATATGTACGTTCCGCCGCGTGACGATGTTAACTGGTTCCCGTATTGACAGAGACAGGAAAAGTATAACGTGAAAAAAGTATTGCTTTTGACAATTTTAATGTTCCTGCTGAGCGGGCAGTGGGTTTTGCCGGTGCTGGGAGATGCGCTGACTATTTTTGACATACAATACAGTACGGACCCTGATGGCAGCAGCCCTAAAAACGGCGAGGTTATTGACTGTGTTGGCGGGGTGGTGGTTCATAAGCGCATCGAGAGTAAACCGAGGCTTATTTTGTATGACCCGATCATCAGAGATGTTAATGTCCAGGGGGATGCCGGTTGCTGGAGTGCGATCCAGGTTAAGGACTGGTTTTATTATGGTTCTTTCAATGATGTTGCCGTTGGTGACTGGGTGGAATTTTATAATGTAACAGTAGAAGAATTCAGGGGAACGACATTTTTGCAGTACTGGCTTGATAATCCTGACGACTCTGTTCCGGGGTTTACTATTGTAAGCAGCAATAACTCGGTGCCGGATCCGGTTAAAGTAAATCTTAACGAGATAACGTCGCCTGTTGAGGATGTTGGAGGTCCGGGTGACTGGTACGTAAACGATCATTGGGCGGAAAAGTATGAATCCATGCGGCTTGAGATAAAGGATGTTGTCATAACGGACATGGATAACGGCAAGGCGGACGATAACTATACGCTTCAAAGCGCTGCGGAATTAAACGATCCAAATTTTAGTTGCTGGGCGGCTGATTATATGAACGTGGATAAGATCGGAGATTACCATCCCTATGTCGAGATAGGGCAGCATTTTTGCACGGTGCGGGGTATATTTGAGCAATATACGAACTTAGTTGAAGGCTGGGATTATTATCAATTGCTTACGACAGATACGGGGGACTTTTTAACGACTCAGCCTGCGGATCTTGACGGTGATTGCGATGTCGACCTGCTCGACTACGGCCATTTTTCTCAATACTGGCTTGCGGAATGTTATTCCGATCCGAACTTATGCGGTGGGGCAGATATTATGACAGACGATGTTGTGAACACGGACGACCTGGGGGAGTTTGTGTATTACTGGCTTGACGGTACAAATTAATTTTAATTTTTAGTAAGGAGAAGGAAAATGAAAAAGAAAAAGATTATGTTGGCAGTAGTGATGATCGTTTTTATTACAGTGCTAACGGCAGAGGCGGTGACTATTCCGGTTTCTATTTATGATGTTCAGTATACTACCGATGCATCCGGGAACAGTCCCTATGCAGGCCAGACAGTGGATTGTGCGGGTGGTATAGTTATAAATAAATGGCTGGGAGGCTGGACAAAGTTGACGCTTTATGATCCGGCGAATCCTGACGGCTGGGGCGGAATAATTGCCAAGGCACCGGCGGCTGATTTTGCCGACATACAAGTCGGTGACTGGGTTTCATTCAGCGATTTTCTGGTTGAGGAAAGCAGCGGCAATACGCAGCTTAGTTATGAAGACGGTGCGGGGCTTAGCATCGAAAGTACGGGCAATGCGATCCCGGATGCACTTGACATTACGGCATCGAGTTTTTCCGAACAATATGAATCGATGATGGTCAAGGTCAGCGATGTTGAGATAACAGCGATGAACCTTGGCAAATACGAGGACAATTATAATCTGCATAACACAAACGGAGATTATTGGGCAGGCGATTATATGAATGTAGATGCTGCCGGGCTTTATCATCCATACGTTGCTGTCGGGGCTGTTTTTGAAAGCGTTTCCGGTATTATAGAACATAAGGCAAGCAGCGGGTGGGATTATTATCAAATGCTGACGACATGTACAGGCGATTTTGTGGTTCCGGAACCGACTACAATGGCCTTTTTGGCGGCTGGTGCAATAGCGGTGTTTAGACGCAGAAATAGACAGTAAGCAAAGAAAAAACGCCTTTTGATGAGATACTGGTTGTTTTGGCGAAGTTAATTGATTATTATTGGCTTGCTGTAATGTGAGGTTTTGCTGATAAAGAGGGATCTTATTTTAAGGGCAAACAAATGAATAAGAAATATATATTGGGCATTCTGTTTTTCAGCAGTCTTTGGGGCTTTTCTGAAGCAGTGCTGGGCGGAGTTTTGTATCGTTATGACGTGCCGTATTCATCGGTATATTTGACCGTGATCGGTTTGAGCGTGTTGACGATCGCGATAGTCTATCTGCCGGCAATGGGTACGGCAACTGCTATTGCCGCTTTTGCGATGCTGTATAAATTCCTGAATGCGCCTTTTTTTGCGTGCCACCTTTTGGGCATACTGATGATGGGAGCCTGTTACGATCTGTTTTTTAATGTTTTAAAACTGAAGAGCCGGGCTGTCTGTGCGGTACTTACAGTTTATTCCGGCTATGCTTTGTTCGCCTTGATGATAACTTATGTGTTCAGGTACGAGCATTGGGTCGAAGCAGGGTTTGCCAAGATAATAAACCATGTTGGTATAGGCGGGACGTTAGCAGCGATAGGTTGCGTTCTAATTGTTCCGCTTAGCCACAGTTTTGGAGAATGGCTTCGGAGGAGGCAGGTTCGTACAGCAGATCTGGCAGGGATCTTTATGCGGGCAAAACCGGCATTGGTTACAGCAGGGATGTGGCTGTTTGCAGTTGGTGCATTTGTGATGCAATATCATCGCGGGCAAATGTAGCGGGGGATGTGGCTATGCCTGGTGCCGAAAACAAATGTATTTTGTGGGTTGGTGACAAGC
Source organism: Sedimentisphaerales bacterium (assembly GCA_016928585.1). Classification (GTDB taxonomy): domain Bacteria; phylum Planctomycetota; class Phycisphaerae; order Sedimentisphaerales; family Anaerohalosphaeraceae; genus JAFGKL01. Next base: position 4,844 of record JAFGKL010000026.1, on the reverse strand, counting down.
ATACCGGTAAAACAACCGCAGCGGCTAAATTAGAAGGGTGCCTTCAAAAGGAGGGATGTACCGTGGGGGGAATATTGGCGCCTTCAATTTATGAAAACGGTCAGTTGGTCGGATTTGATATTATTGATATTCAAAACGATCTTCGAGTACCGCTGGCAATTCGTGACGAAGAGTCTTTAGAAACGGTTCCTTATCAATATCACGAAGAAGGACTGGAGGTTGGTCATTTGGCGTTAAGTTCTGCCAGGAATGAAGCGGCGGACCTGGTGATCGTTGATGAGTACGGCCCGCTTGAGCTGGGCGGCAAGGGATGGCGAGATGACACGGACCGGCTGCTTGGGCAAGGTTATCCGCCGGTGCTTTTGGTTGTAAGGCGAGGCTTTGCTGATAAGATAAGACGATTATATGAAACACATAGCCCTCTTTGGCTGGAGGCACTGGCCGAAGAGTCAATAGACATGGTATTGGCTTTTGTTTTAGAGCAGCGCATCAGACGAAACACTCAATAGTACCATTTTTCATGTTCAGGGGGTGGAGGAAAATTTTTTTGAACAAATATATTGATATATCGTAATATTACGATATATTGATATATTATCCGGGGCAAAGGGCAATTTTGTCCGGGATGTTTGGCTTCTGAGTAATGGGTGAAAAGAAGGCAGGCGATGAATGTAAGGGCGATCTTGCTGGAAGTCTCGCCCCTGCAGGACGGGCCTTGGAAGATGGTGTTCCGGAAGGCAACCTGGTATGCTGTAAGTATTAAAAGAGGTGAAGTTATGAAAACAAAAATAAAAATGCTGGACTTTGAGGAGCTTGATCAGGCGGCCGAATGCCTTAAGCTGATGGCGCATCCGGCTCGTTTGCGCATCGTTGACGTTCTGACGCAGGGTGAATTTGCGGTCCATGAGATCGCGGAACTTTGCCAGACATCTCCAAACCAGACATGCGAACATCTGCGTTTACTGAAAGGGCACAAACTGCTGTCCAGCGAAAGACGAGGAAGAACGGTTTATTATAAGATCGCATCGGATCAACTTGCGGCGTTGCTGGAATGTGTCAAGAAGAGCTGCAGCAAAAAATAATACCATTATTAAGGATTAAACAGTGAGTAAAGGTAAAAAAGTTTTGATCGTAGGCGGAGTTGCAGGTGGTGCATCTGCAGCGGCCAGAGCAAGACGGCTGAATGAAGAAGCAGAGATAGTTGTTTTCGAACGCGGTGAGTATATATCTTTTGCGAACTGCGGGCTGCCTTATCATATCGGCGAAATAATCAAGGACAGAAAAAAGCTGCTGGTGCAAACCCCGGAGGCAATGCGGGAACGATTCAATATTGACGTTCGCGTTAATTCCGAGGTCATTTCGATAGACAGAAAGAAGAAGCAAGTGACGGTGCATGATCTTGCAGGGGGAACCGAATACAATGAGAGCTATGATGCGCTGGTTCTAAGTCCCGGAGCTTTTCCTTTTGTGCCGCCGACTGAAGGCGGAGATTCAAAACGCATTTTTACGCTTAGAAATATTCCCGACATGGATGCGATAAAAGCTGTTGTCGATAATGACAAGCCGGGGCGGGCAGTTGTTATAGGCGGAGGCTTCATCGGGCTGGAAATGGCAGAGGTACTTGCGGCCCGCGGCGTGGAAGTTGCCATTGTAGAACTTGCCGGGCAGGTTTTTGCGCCGGTCGATCCGGAGATGGCAGCCCCAATTCATCAGGAGCTGCTGCTTAAAGGGGTTGACGTGCAGCTTAATACGAGCGTTGAAAAATTTGTCGAACAAGGTGATAAAATAACGGCGCATTTAAAGAACGGCAGAACCATCGAAGCTTCGCTTGTTATTATGGCGATAGGGGTAAAACCCGAAACGGCTCTTGCTAAAGCAGCAGGACTTGCCATAGGCGAAAGAGGCGGAATATCCGTTGATGAACATATGTTAACGAGCGACCCGAATATCTATGCAGTAGGCGATGCGGTTGAAGTGACAGACTTTGTGGGTGGGCATAAGACATTGGTTCCGCTTGCAGGTCCGGCGAACCGGCAGGGAAGGATCGCGGCTGATAACATATTTGGTAAAGAGACTACATATAAAGATACGCAGGGGACGGCTGTCTGTAAAATATTCGATATTACGGCCGGCGCTACGGGGATGAATGAAAGAATGCTTGAGCGGTCGGGAGCCGCGTTTGAAAAGATATACGTTCATTCATCGAGCAACGCGGGGTATTACCCGGGGGCGGCGCCTATGGCGTTCAAGCTGCTGTTCGATCCTAAGAACGGAAAAGTTCTTGGTACGCAGATCGTCGGGACCAAAGGCGTGGACAAGCGTATCGATGTTATGGCAGTTGCTATACGGACGGGCCTTACGGTTCATCAGCTTGGAGACCTGGAGCTTAGCTATGCTCCGCCTTACGGGTCGGCAAAGGACCCGGTGAACTATGCGGGCTTTGTAGCATCAAATGTTATGGAAGGGCTGATAGAAAATTGTCATACAGAAGACATTGAAAAAATAACTGACAACCAATTGCTTGTGGATGTAAGAACCGCGGGCGAGTTCGAACGTGGTGCCATTGAAGGGACGGTGAACATTCCGGTTGACGAATTAAGAAGCAGGCTCGGAGACATTCCGAAAGATAAAGAGCTTATAGTTTATTGTCAAACGGGGTTGCGGAGTTATATTGCCTGTCGGGTGCTTAGCCAGAACGGTTTTAAGTGTAGAAACCTGTCGGGCGGATATAAAACCTATAAGGCCAAAAAGCATCTGGGCCTGAATATAAAACCAAATAAACCAATGCAAAAACCCAATACGAACGGGGGCAATACCATGATAAAAAAAATCGATGTTTGCGGCTTGCAGTGTCCCGGGCCGATCATGCAGGTAAAAAAGGAACTCGAACAGATCGATGAAGGCCAGGTTATTGAAGTGGCGAGTACGGATGCGGGGTTTGCTGCTGATATTCCGGCATGGTGCCGCTCGACCGGCAACCGCTGTACATCTGTTACGAGCAAAGACGGGGTCTATTATGCCACTGTGGTAAAAGGCAGGCAGCAAACGAGCTGTGCGATGGCTGATGTGGACAGGAACCATAAGACGATAGTTGTTTTCAGCAATGACTTTGACAAGGCGATGGCGGCGTTTATCATTGCCAACGGAGCGGCGGCTATGGGGAGCGAGGTTACAATGTTTTTTACGTTCTGGGGGATTAATCTTTTACGTAAAAAGGAAAAAATATTCGTTAAGAAAAACCTTATCGAAAAAATGTTCGGCTTTATGATGCCGAAAGGGGACCGCAGCGGGCTGTCGAAGATGAATATGGGCGGTATGGGCAAAGCGATGATCAGGAGGATTATGAAGAAAAAGAACGTTATGCCTTTGCCCGAGCTTATGGGCAGCGCGAAAAAAAACGGTGTAAAGCTTGTTGCGTGCGCGATGTCGATGGACCTTATGGGCATTAAAGAAGAAGAGCTTATAGACGGGGTCGAGACGGGAGGGGTTGCGATGTATCTTGACCGGGCAAACGCGGGGAACGTAAATTTGTTCATTTAGTCAAACTGTATGTCGGTCAGTACGAACTGAACTGAAGTTCGGCCGTTGAATGTATTCAGGTCGGGTTCATAGGCGACGGAGAAGTGATCTGCTTCCAGCAATTTCTTTTCGAGCTTTCCCATATTGAAACCTATGCACCTGACGGAGGCGGTGTTGTCGCTGATCGCTATCTGCAGATGGTCGCCTTTGATGCCGACGCGACGCGGTGGCGAGATCCTATGGACACCTTTGGTGGCAAAGACGGGCTTTGGGTTGCCCTGGCCGAACGGTTCGAGCAGGTTCAATTGTTTAACGGTGTTTTCGTCAAGGTCGCTTATCCGACATTCGCCGTCAATATCAATATGCGAGATGACCTGTTCATCGGAGATGTTTTCGGCGGCGTATTTTTCAAAGGCGTCGGTAAAGGCGGGGATGTTTTGTTTTTCAAGTTTAAGGCCGGCGGCCATTTTATGTCCGCCAAAACTTTTCAAATATTCCGAACATGCGCATAAGCCTGCGTAAAGATCAAAGCCTTCTATGGATCTGCCTGAGCCCTGGCCAAGCCCGTTGGAACTATTTATCAGGATGGCGGGCTTGAAGTATTCGTCGATGATACGCGAGGCGACTATGCCGATGACGCCGGTGTGCCATGAGTCATCGGCAAGGATGATGGACCTTCTTTCGGGATGGTTGAGGCCGGCGGCAACGATCATTTCTTTTGCCTGCTTGAATATTTTTCGCTGGAGCTGCTGGCGCTGTGAGTTTTGCTGCTTGAGATATTCGGCGGTGCGATGGCAGCTGACAGGGTTGTCGCCGGTCAAAAGTTCTACTGCCAGTCTTGCGTGGCCCATTCTGCCGGCGGCATTGAGCAGAGGTGCAAGCTTAAAGGCGATATGATAGCTGTCTATGTCTTTGCCGCCGAGATCGGCGGTTTCTATAAGTGATTTTATGCCGGTAAGCTTCGAGGCGGTAAGTGATTTCAGGCCGAAGCTTGTAAGTATCCTGTTTTCGCCGCGAAGATCGACAACATCGGCAATGGTTCCCATAGCGGCCAGAGTTGTGGCATTCAAAAGGAACTCTCTTAGGTGCGGGTCGGTTTTGCCGGTTGTTTTCATTGTGTTTACGATGGCCCATGCGAGTTTAAGGGCAACCATTGCGCCCGCGGAATCTGGGTTTGCGTATCCCTCTAAGCCGGGATGAACTATCGCGACGGCATCGGGCAATGAGTCTGCGGGCTGGTGGTGATCGGTTATTATGACTTCCAGTCCTAAGGAGTTGGCGAGCTTTACTTCTTCAACGGCGGTTATGCCGCAGTCAACGGTGAT
>JAFGKL010000025.1 GCA_016928585.1 Sedimentisphaerales bacterium | reverse complement strand
TATGGTAACATTTGACAAAAACAGTAATCTTGCCGATCAAAGGGCAAAGATGGTGGAGTACCATTTAAAGAAACGTGATATTGTCGACGCGGATGTTCTGGAGACAATGGCGGCAATTCAGCGAGAGGAATTCGTTCCTGAAAATTACGAAAACCAGGCATATTCCGACCAACCCCTGCCGATCGGCCTCGGCCAGACCATAAGCCAGCCGTATATCGTGGCGCTTATGACACAGGTGCTGAAGCTTAACAAAAAATGCGAAGTTCTTGAAATAGGCACCGGCTCAGGCTATCAAACAGCGATCCTCTGTAAACTTGCAAAAAAAGTTTATACCATAGAACGTCATAATCAATTGATCGAGTCGGCGCAGAACACCCTGAGCAGGCTTAATATAGGAAACGTCGAGTACTTCATCGGTGATGGAAGCTGCGGGTGGCCGGAGCAAAAAATCTTTGACAGGATAATTATTACCGCTGCCGTTCCCGAAGTGCCGGGGCCGGTAATGGACCAGCTTGCCGAAGACGGATTGCTCGTAGCGCCTGTCGGAGGAGAAATATTTCAGGAGCTTACTGTTTTTAAAAAACACGGAGGTAGTATAACCTCGACCAATGTCTGCGGCTGCAAATTCGTCAAACTGATCGGTAAACATGGATTCTAAAAAACAAAATAACCTGGAACTGGATACACCGATCCAGTTCGTCAAGGGTGTGGGCCCTGCCCGGGCAAAGGCCTCTGCCGAGCTTGGCATACATACGCTTTACGATATGCTGGAATATTTTCCGCGCGATTATAACTTCATGCCCTCGCCTGTAAAGATCGATCAGCTTAAACCAAACCGGGTCGCAACCGTGATCGGCCTCGTAGAACAGACCGACTTCAACCGGTTCGGCCGGCCGCCGATATTCAAGGCAGCCATCGCCGACGATACCGGCATATGTCAATTGATATGGTTTCACGGGGCATACGTACAAAAAATGCTTGAGCCGGGCAAGACCATTATGGTTTCCGGCAAGCCGGCCGTTTATAAAAATCGCTTGCAGTTCACAAATCCTAAATTCATCGTAATCGAAAGTCCGGCCGACGACCCTGACCCCGATGTGCTGGCAGGTGCGGTTTACCCGGCCTCGGCAAAACTTTCGTCAAGACAGATCAAAAATATCATACACAAAAACATTGATAAGTTCCCCGACCTTATAAAGGAATATTACGACAGGGATTTTTTGAAAAAGAACGAGCTGATAGACCGTGCCAAAGCTTTTAAGTGGATCCACGATCCGAAAGATGACAGGCAGCTTGCACAGGCAAAACGCCGCCTGAAACATGACGAGCTTTTTTTAATGCAGCTCGGCATTGCCTTAAGGCGTTACAAGCATCGACATTTTTCGCCGGCCACGCCGTTTAAATGCACCGACGCTGTCGACTCGCGAATACGCAAGCGCTTTCCATTTTTGCTTACGGAAGATCAAAACAATGTCATAAACCAGATCGTCGAGGACCTTGCCAAACCTGTCCCGGCAAATCGCCTTTTGCAGGGAGACGTCGGTTCCGGCAAGACGGTCGTTGCGCTTTACGCCGCCCTGCTTGCCGTCGCCAACAAAACGCAGGCTGCGATAATGGCACCGACGGAAATACTTGCCAACCAGCACTTTATAAGCATAGAAAGATATCTGAAAAACAGCAAAGTAAAACGCACCCTGATAACCGGCGGCATAACCGGCAAAAAACGTACCGAGCTTTTAAAACAAATAAGCAGCGGCCAAATCGACATAGTAGTAGGCACCATCGCGCTTGTTCAGGAAGATATAGAATTTAAGAACTTAGGCCTTGTCGTCATTGACGAACAGCACAAGTTCGGAGTTCACCAAAGAGCAAAACTAAGAAAGGACCACTGCCCGCATTGCCTGGTGATGACGGCAACGCCGATACCGAGAACCTTAACGATGACGGCGTTCGGCGACCTTGATGTCTCGACAATAAAAAATCCGCCGCCCGGCAGGGGTAAGGTAGTAACAAGATGGGTACAGCCGCATGACAGGGACGCCGCTTATGACTTTATAAGGCAGCGGCTAAAAGCAAAAAAACAGGCCTACTTTGTTTATCCAAGGATAGACGCCGAAAGCGATGAAAAACAAACTGACCTTAAGGCCGCGATACAGGAACACAAGGTCTTAAGCAGAAAAATATTCCCGGAGTTCAGGGTCGCCCTTCTTCACGGACAGATGAACTCCGAGAAAAAAAACGAAACCATGCGGCAGTTCCGATCCAAAAAGATAGACATACTCGTTTCGACTATCGTTATCGAAGTGGGCCTTGACGTTCCTAACGCAACGATCATGGTCATCGAGAATGCCAATAACTTCGGTCTTGCGCAACTCCACCAGTTAAGGGGACGTATCGGCAGGGGTCAAAGCAATTCGTATTGTCTGTTGTTCGCCGACACCGAGAATGAGGCCGCTATCAGCAGGCTCGAAATAATGACCCGCTCGAACGATGGGTTTGAAATATCTGAACACGATCTTAAGCTTCGCGGACCGGGCGAACTGTTCAGCGCACGTCAGCACGGCCTGCCAGACCTAAAGCTTGCAAATATCATAGATGATTTCGAACTGCTCAATCTGGCAAGGATAAACGCGTTCGAACTTGTAAAAAATGACCCGACCTTGAGCAAGCCGCAGCATAAAAACATCAGAAGTACGCTTATTAAAAAATTCGGCGACAAGATCGGACTTGCCGATATCGCTTGACAAACACAAGTAAAACCACACATCTTTTAAAAACCGCTTCCTTTTCTTGACAACACCGGCGCCTTTCTGCTATAATGCATACAAGCCAAAGGAGGTTTATAGGCTATGCGTCTTCTCATAAAACAATCAGGACAACTCATTAAAGAAGCTATATTTAATGAGGGACCCGTCTACATCGGCAGGCAGATGACGAACAAGGTTCATCTTGCCGATGTTTCGGTCTCACGTCAACACGCCGTCATCACCGGCCCGGAGAGCGATCAATGGGCAATCGAGGACCTCGACTCTGCAAACAAAACCTACGTCAACGATCAGGCTGTACATAAATCACCTTTAAATGACGGAGATGTTGTCAAAATATCTAACTTTACACTTGAAGTGTTCATGCACGATTCGGATGCCAAAGATAACGCCTCGGAAATGGCCGACACAATGACTACCACTATCCACGCACCCGAAAAAATCGTAAGAAGGTACACAGAGAGCGATTCGCCGGATATAAAGATGATCCCGGCAAGGGCCGAACATTACAGCATCGCAACGCCAGCCATCTTCAATACTAAAGACAAGCAGGACCTGCTGGATACTTTAGCGGGTCTTATCTTTAAACAATTCGACCCGTTCCATGTGTGGATCTCTTTCGGCGCAGATCCTGTAAGTCCAGACCTGTCAATCGGCAGAAAAAAAACCGGACAGCCGGTTAAGCTCGATGACTTTATGTTCAACGAACATATCAAAGAATCCGTTAAGAAAAAGAAATACATTCTGGTCCCCCTCGTACCGAGAGACAATAACCCGCAGCGAATCCGCTCGGCAATAGTTGCCCCCATCATACACAATAACGAATACCTCGGAGTCATCTACGCCGACAATGCTCTCAAAAAAGTACACTACGGTTTGACCGACCTTGACTACCTGATGCTGCTTGCAGTTCAGGCCGCCGTAAAGATAAAAAGCTTCTGACCTGTTCTGCTTTTTGATATTCTAAGTAACGTCCCGGCGCACCGGGAGTCATTTGAAATGCTATATTCTGCGTAAGCTGGTATTCTTGACCGCCTGCATTATGTTATGAATGTCAAATGTATCGTCACTGCTTGCCCCGACTGCAGTTCCTGCCAGTGCCGGCTCTGCCTTGGTAATAACCGGAGCGTTGGTTCGTTCTTTAGCCATAGCCTTTGCTTCTGCCATTGCTTTTTCCGCTTTTGCTTTGGCTATTGCTTTTTCCCTAGCCCTTGCCTCTGCTATGGCCCTTTCCCGGGCCTTCGCCTGCTCGGCAGCCTCTTGTCTTACCTTCTCTGCGGCGATCATCGCAGCCTGCGCTTCAACTTTTAATCTTTCTCTGGCATCCTGTTTGAATTTTGCCAGCGATTCTGCGACTTCTTTGGTTTTTGCCTTTGCTTCTGCTTTTATACCCGCCTGGGCCCTGGCTTTGGCCTGCTCTATCGCGTCTACTATTTCTTTTGCACGTTTGTCTATTATTGTCGGCTGCGCGTTCTCTTTTTTGTCAGCAGGCTGAGCAACCCTTGTGCTTTCCTGTTGTATTGCGGTTTTGATCTGGGACTTGGCTTTCGACATCTTGTCCTTCATTTCAAGTTCTTTTTGAACGGCGTCCCATGCAACCTTTCTCATCTCCGCTTTTTGTTTGGCTTTTTCGATAGATCTGTCCGGCAGATCCTGCCTGTTGCCGGGTATTAATAATATTTTTTTGCACTTGAGGCACTGCCCGCGTTTACCGGCATGAATTTTTGGAACGGCTATCTTCTGATTGCAGAACCCGCACCTGAATTTTATCATCTCCATTGGGTGATGACTTTTTGCGGATGTGCTAATGTCTGACTTCTTGCCGTTAATATCGATCAATCTTATTCTTCGCTTTGAGCTGATCATGCGAATTCTATCGATCTGTTCTCTCCAGCTCAACGTTGACGGCGCCGAGGGCGGCGGTGGTGCAGGCTTATTTTTTTTATCCGGCAGCGGGTGATAATTAACTGTGCTATCCATGGCTGCAATTTCCGCAACACTTTGTCTGTCGATCTTGAAAAAGCCCTTCATAACAAAAAGTGCTGCGCCGTAAGCAACCCACACCCCGGCAAAACCCAGGGTCCAAAGAAATACATGCCCAAAAAACACTTCCGCACCGCCGTTAAAAACCCCGTTAAGGGTAGGATCGCTTTGGGCGGTTATCACCACGACCGTTGTGCCCACTAATATCGAAAGCAGCAGGATTATTCTTTCGATCCCTTTATTGAGGTTCATTATCTTCTCCATTGCACCAATTACCTACAAGTTGCCTCACCATAAGGCGCATTTTCGGCTGGAATACACGTTTATTATCGGTTTTTGTCCGGATTTCCTTTAGATTATCGCCTTATTTAACAAAAAAAGAACCTATTATGGCCCTGAAAACT
>JAFGKL010000162.1 GCA_016928585.1 Sedimentisphaerales bacterium | reverse complement strand
TTAAGCTTCGGCATAAATAAATTAAGCGCCTTTATCAGTGCCGCACCTATATTTTCAACAACAAGCTGCTCCATTTTGATATTATCAAGCTTTTTCGTTACGATCACTGCCGCAGCCTTAGACTTTGCAACGTCCTTGTCGTGTTTGTCGGAACTTAAAAAAGTAACCTCCTCGGCACCGGCCAGGTTTATCGAGTTCACTGCCGTTATTTTTATCGAGCCGGAACCAAAAAGCTTAGCCGGCAACTGCTCCGAGAGCTCTTTCGTTGTTAGTGTTATCTTATGTTGGTCCTTCATGACTCAAACCTGTCTTAGTTGTTCTTGTCCAATATTTCGATCACTTCGTTAGTTACATCAAGCTCCTGACTGTTGTACATTATTTTGCTGGTTTTGATTATCATCATCAACTCATTGGCGCCTGACACCGGAAATTCATTCTCGTCCTTGGCAAGCACAAGATCAAGCTCTAATTCCTCTGCAACTTTGCCCGCGGCCGCCAGCGTATCAAGATAAAATTGCTCTGTCCATTGGTGCTCCTTCATAGTAAGGTGCTGCTGATAAAACTTTTCTTTTGCTTCCAGCCCTGATTCTTTTTCCATAGAATTTCGCATCAGGTTTTGATAATCTGTGCTGCCCGGCTTCCTCGTATCCATGTCTGCCTTGATGGCTTTGATCTCGGTTGCGATCTTTTCGAGTTCCGCTACCATCTGTCTGCGCTCCTGGTCCATGTCTTCCTGCCATTTGGTGTTTTTCTTGCTATTCTCAAATACCCTGCGAATACTCACAACACCGATCTTTACAGGCTTGAAATCTTTTTTCGATTTTGCCCATGAATATTCATAGCCAAAAAACCCAAGGGCCAGTGAGCACAACACTATAAACGTGATCGTATGTTTAGTTTTCATAAAACCAACCTTTCATGCTATCTTTATTAGTAGAACCAATTTTTAATTGAGAAGCTGAACACCTGCGTTTGATCGTCGCTTTCTTTCATTATAGGTGTCGCAAACTCAAATCTCATACGTGCCCCAGCGAAAAAGTCCGGTGATATCTGCAGGCCTGTACCTATCGCAGCCCTTACACCGCCGCTGTCGATCATGCCGGCATCTACAAAAAACAATGCTGAAAAAACATCGGTTGTAAGAGGAACCGTAACTTCGGCGCTGGATAATATAAGCCACTTAGAACCTATCGGATCATCCTTGCGAGCAGGGCCACTGGTGGTTGAGCCACGTGTACTTATACCTCGATACTCAAAACCTCTTAACGAATGACCACCAGCGTAAAATTTCTCAAACGGAGGTGCGTCGCCTACTATCGTTGATCCGTGTATTTTTGTCTCAAGGATCGTTTTTCTTTCCGCAAGATCTTCGTGAAGTGTCTTATACCAGCGATGAGTCCCAGCAAGAACTCCAAATGTATGATCTCCGCCAACCTGCTCAAAGCTCATGTCAGATCTGCTGGAGGTTCTTTTTTTGGAAACAAAAAGTTTTACGCCGCCAAGAAGATTGTCACCTTTAACGTCTTTGATCTCTTTAGGGGCCTGGGCATATACATTGTCTACCTTTACATTGACCACCCTGAATGCAATGCCTCTGGTCCATTTATCAGGATATGTTTTTGCAAGCTCTAAATACCCCCCCAGCCTGTGTTCTTCGTAGTATGTTTTATCGTCATCGTCAACTCTTTCCCACTCTCTTTCAAAACTTGATCCCGACAGATTAAGTGATACGGGTTTGTCATAAAGATAAGGCTCGGTAAAACTTACCGAATAGTTGCTTTGTACTGTTCCGGGCTCCAGTGCTACCCTGAAATGCTGCCCGGCTCCTCTATACGCTTTGCCGGTAAAAAGTTCCTTCAAATTCTCTGGTTTGTCGTTGATATCAAAATTCTTTTGGTCATAGGTGAACTGGCCTATTATGCCGCTATCCGTATCTATGCCCGCCCCCAGGGCGATAGAGCCGGTCCTGCCTTCGACTATGTTTACATGCGCGTCCCGCTGATCAGGAGCGTCTCCTGTTGTCTTAATGAACGCTGACTCTGCGTAAAGATCGCTTTTTATGCCTTTTTCAAGTTCCCCTTGCCCGTTTCCGCGAGCGATGTCCGCATTGTACCATTGGCCGGGTTTGAAATTTTTCGAATCAAGTATCCTGCGCACAACTTTATCGTGTGTCATTTCATTGCCTGTTATGACGATTTGGCCTATTCTGAACCTGTCGCCCTCAGTAATCTTAAACTTTACTGACGCTTTGCCTGTCTCTGGAAAAGTGCTGGCAAACTCGACCTCGGCATTGATATATCCCTGCTCAAGATATTTGCTTTGCATCTTCTTTGCGTCAAATTCACCCTTTGCCCGACTGAAAATCGACCCTTCCTTGAGTTTTGTATCCACCTGCAGGGTTTCGCTGTCAAGGAACTCGTTGCCGGTTATCGATATATCCTTAACCGTGTATACGATCCCTTCTACGATACTGAACGTTATCACAACTTCCTTTTTGTTATTACTGTACTCTCTGCTTTCGGTCACAGTAGCATTCATAAACCCTCTGTCCTGATATGCTTCCTGCAGCTTTATTATGTCTTTGGCAAGCGTTTCTTCGTTGAAATAATTTGTAAGAACGAAATACTTTTTAGTGTTTGTTTTGATAGCTTTTTGCAGTTCTTTGGGGGGGATTGACTCGCCGCCGGCAAATTTTACTCCCTTGACCTTTACTCGCGGGCCTTCGTTAATAATATAAACAACATTGCCTTCGGATATACGGCTTTCGTCAGACGCCACCTCTACAAAAGAATAGCCCGTTTTGCGGTAAAGCTCGGTTATAGCTTCTGCACCGCTTCTGACTTTGAAAATATCAAGATAATCGCCTATCCTGTAGTTGAGTTCTTTTGTCAGTTTGCCTTCTTTGAATTTTTTATTACCCGTAAAAGTAATCGATCTTACAAGATTTTTTTCTACAACCACATAGGTAAGTTTGACCTGGCCGTCGATAACTTCAGGCTCGGCATAATAGGCATATTCTATGCCCTCGATGGCTGCTATCCTGTCGATGTCCTCTTTAGCAACCTGTTCATAAAATGACCGGCCCACCTTCGCCCGTGCCGCTGCCAGTATCTCGGACCTGCTGACCGTAACGTTGCCCTCTATTTCAATGCTTGATATTGTAAGGCCTTCCTGCCCAAAACATAAACACCCGCAACAAAATAGTGCCGCAAAACATATCGATAAAGATCTTTTCATTATAGTTCTATCCTTACGCGCCATTAAAAACTCCCTGAGCCTGGTTCATCCATTACCGAAAGATTCTCAAACCTCGTAAATTCTCCGTCGAAGAGCAGCTTGATCAATCCTGTTGGGCCGTTACGCTGCTTGGCTATTATCACCTCTGCCGTATTGTTTTCTTCATAACCCTCCTCGCCGCGATGATAGTAATCCTCTCGATGCAGCAGCATAACTACGTCTGCATCCTGCTCGATACTTCCGCTTTCACGCAGATCGCTCATTCTCGGACGATGTCCCTCCCTGCCTTCGGCGCCGCGATTAAGCTGACTAAGAACCACCACCGGAACATCGAGTTCTCTTGCGAGTGCCTTAAGGTACCTTGACATCGTGCTGACTTCCTGCTGACGGGATTCTACCCTGCCGCCAAGGCTCATCAATTGTAAATAGTCTATCAATACACATTGAATATCATGCTGGCTCTTTAGCCTTCTGCACTTGGCACGGATCATCAGCGGAGTAAGCCCCGGCGTATCGTCGATAAATATTGGCTTTTCAAACAATTGACCGCTTGCGTTTTGAAGTTTTAACAGTTCATCGGTGCTTAAGATCCCTTTTCTTACCTTCTGAGAGTTGATCTTGCTTCGGCTGCAAAGGAACCTCTCGACAAGCTGCTGTTTGCCCATTTCAAGAGAAAATATCGCAACCGGTATATCGTTGTCCGCCCCTATATGCTCGGCTATATTAAGTGCAAAGCTCGTCTTGCCCATACTCGGCCGGCCGGCTATTATTATCATCTCACCTTTTTGCAATCCGCAAAGTTGATTGTCGAGTTCATAATAGCTGGTAGGGAGACCCGTAAGGTGCGAGCCCTTGCGAGCCTCAATGTTGTCAAACGCCTCCAGAAGTAAATTCTTTAACGGCTCGGCAACACCGGTTATCTTCTTTTCCGTTACTGCAAATATTTTCTGCTCTGCCTGGTCAAGCTTGTCGCTTACGTCGCCGCTTTCGTCCATTGCTTCGGAAAGTATCTGGTTGCTTGCGCTGACAAGTTGGCGCAAGAGCGATTTGTTCTTAACGATCTCGGCATAATACTCCACACTTGCTGACGACGGTACAGACTCTGCTATCGTAACAAGATATTCCGCCCCGCCAACATTCTTCAGTTCTTTATGCGTTTTTAATTCATCGCGCAAAAGAACCAGGTCGATATCACTATTCCTTTCGTAAAGCGATATCAATGCATCAAATATGGCCTGGTGCTCCGGACGGTAAAAATCTTCCGTCTTGATGATCTGCACCACCTGTCCAATGCACTCCCTGTCAATGATCATAGAGCCCAGTACCGCAGCTTCGGACTCTAACGACTCCGGCATGCTGCGAGTTGCGGCCCCTTGTCTTTCGTCGGTAACAGGCGAGAACCCGGGGGTATTATTTTTCAATGTTTTCGTCGGTTGGTTCAATAGTCTCATCCTGAGATACCACTACAACACTAACCTTTACTTCCAGTTCGGCTGCTATCCTGAGTTTTACTTCATGCGTTCCGACTTCCTTGATATGTTCGTGCATTCGAACCATATCATCTTTAATTTCAAAACCCTGTTTTCGCAAATTTTCCGCTATTTCGTGCTGAGCCACAGAACCGAACAAATGTCCCTGTTCGTTAGCTTTCGCGGCTACTACCGCCTCGGCCCCGTTAACTGCCTCGGCAACCGTCTGTAAACGCTCACGTGTAAGGCGCCGCTGCTCAGCTCGAGCGGCTTTTTCATCTGCCAAAGCCTTGACGTTAGCATCGCTTGGCGCTTTCGCAAGACCATGCGGCAACAGGTAATTCCTCGCATAACCCTCTTTGACCTCAACTATGTCTCCAAGGTAGCCTAATTTTTCTACATCTTCACAAAGCAATATTTTCATAATTTAACTCCACCGTTATCGGTTGATGACCTATTCTGAATTCAAAATAAAACGCTTAATGCCCCTGCTTTTAGCTCGTATAAGGCAGCAATGCCATAAAGCGAGCTCGCTTGATAGCGATCTGGACTTTTCTTTGACATCCGGCACAGTTGCCGCTGCGCTTACGGGAAAAGATCTTGCCGCGATTGGTCAAAAGCTTCTGGAGCGTATCGATGTCCTTATAATCGATATACTTTCTGCTCGATCTGCAAAAACGACATTGCGTTTGCTCACGAACACCCGTTGTGAATCTTTTTCTTTTTTTGTCCTTGTCATTGTCTTTTTTTGTAAATGTTCTTGCCATATTTCATTAACCTTCAAATACTTATTCTTACGATTTTTATTTACGTTTCTTTTTTAAAACGGAATATCATCCTCTTCCACAAAGCCTGCCGCATCCCCATTCGTTACCGGTACTTGAGAATCGCTCTGGTCTGCGCCGAAGCTCTGGCCCTGGCCTCTGCCGCCACCGCCGACAAACTCAAAATTCTCTACCGTAACCCTCAGCTTGCTTCGCTTGGTTCCGTCCTGTCCCTGCCAACTGTCGAATGTCAGCCGGCCTTCCACAAAAAGAGGGTTCCCCTTTTTGCAATACTTGTTCAATGCCTCCGCTCGTCTGCCGAACATCCTGCAGTCGACAAAACATGTTTCATCCCTCTGGGTCCCGTCCTGCCCTTTCCACTTGCGATTTGTCGCAAGACCAAAATCCACCACTGCCGTTTGATTCGGAGTATAAGACAACTGCGGATCGCGAGTCAGGTTCCCAAGCAGTATGACTTTGTTATAACTTGCCATTTTCCGTCTCCTTGGTTCTTTTGTTATAATGTTCGGGCCGGACTTACTTTGCCTGCCCAAAATTAATTTACAAGGCTGTTTATATCTCTTCGGCAGCCTCGTCTTCTTCAATCGCTTCGTCTACAACATCTTCTTCCTGCGGATCTTCTTCGGCTGCTGCCTGTCGGGCTTCGACTGCTGCCTGTCGGGCTTCCGCGGCTGCTTGAGCTGCGACGGCTTCTTCGGCAGCTTTTCTCTCTGCAACAACAAAAGGAACTTCCTTCTCTATGTCTTCCTTGCTCATTTTGTCAGTGCGAAGAATAAGAACACGAACGATGCTTTCGGAAAGCCTGACGTCCCTTTCAATGCTCGATATCTTCAAGGGATCGCAATTGAAATATGCCAGGATATAAGTGCCCCTGCTCTTTCCTTTAACATCATAAGCCAGCCTGCGCTCATCCCACTTCTTCATCTCAACAACATCCGCACCAGCCCTGCTAAAGGCTTTTTCAATTGAGGCTGTTACACCGGCCCAGTCCGATGCCGCTTGACTTGAGTCCACTAGGAACAAACCTTCATACAATTTTTTAACAACAGTATCCAAACTTGTACCTCCTATTGCTTATTTATTATCTTTAGTAATATTTTCATTTTCGTTATTACGAACATTAAATTTATTCATCGCCGCTTCGACGCCTTCTTTTATCCAGCAGATAACCGCTTCTGCGGCTTTTTTTACACCTTCCCGGATCAGGTCTTTTTCTTCCCTGCCCGGACGGCTCAATACAAAACTTGCCGCATCCTGCAATTCATTTTTACCAACGCCTATCCGAAGTCGGGCAAATTCCTCGGTTCCAAGCCTTGCTATTATATCTTTAAGGCCGTTATGTCCGCCTGCCGAACCTCTCTTTCTGATCCGGATCATGCCGGGAACAAGAGCCATGTCATCGGTTACCACTATTATGTTTTCAATGTCCAGCTTAAAAAAACCGGCAGCCGTCGCTATAACATGACCGCTTAAATTCATATACTTCTGCGGCTTAAGAAGGATCAGCTTCGTATCGCCTGACTGACACTGACCGTACAATGCTCCAAACTTCTTGCGGTCAACTTCTATGCCGTAATGCAACGCTAAAAGATCTATCGTTTCAAATCCAACGTTGTGCCGGGTCTCCTGATATTTCTTGCCGGGGTTTCCCAGCCCAACTATCATCATGGTTTTGGATGTATCAAAAGACACTTCTGGATCGCTTTTACCAAAAACCAGTTTTTTAATATGCGACGACAGTCCCATCTATCAGATTAAGACTCCTTCTCGGTTTCTTCTTCGGCAACTCTTTCCGTTATAACTTCCGGACCCTCTGGTGCCTCTTCGGCTCCTTCGCCTTCTTCAACTCCCTTGGCGGCCGCTACAAGATGGCACGTTATTATCAGGGCATCTGCAGGAGTTACAAGTTTAGTTCCTGTCGGAAGTTCGATGTCACCGGCGTGAATAGAATCGCCGACACCAACTTCCTTAACTGAAACAAGGATCGTTTCGGGAATCTCACTTACCTTGCACTCGATCTCAATGCTATCGAGATGTTCGTCGATAATACCGCCTTCATGCGTACCTGCCGCCGTTCCCTTTAACTCAAGGGGTACGGCAACCTTTACTGTCTCCTGTAGGTCAACACGAACCAGATCGGCGTGAATAACCGATTTGCCTAGATGATCGTATTGCAGTTCCTTTACAAGTAACGTTTCGGTCTTGCCTTTTACGTTAACATCAAAGATACGACCGCCATGATGCAAAATTTCAACAAAATCATGCGAATTTACCGCCGCCGAAACCGGTTCCTTTTTATGCCCGTAAATTATTACCGGCAATTGGCCCTGTTCACGAAGCTTCTTTGATTGCTTGGTCCCTGCTTCCTCTCTGACTTCTGCTTTTAAAACAATTCTATCTGACATATCAACCTCTCAAAATATCTATGCAAATTTTTCTTTGCTTACAGCAATAATTTTATGCCAACCTGTTACTGAAACAGATAGCTTTATATTAATAATTCGAATTAAACATTCCGCTCACCGACTCGTTACGGTGTATTCTTTTTATCGCTTCTCCTAAAAGTTCCGATATCGTCAAAACTTTGATGTTTTTGATCGCCCGCGTTGTTTCATGCATCGGTATCGTATTGGTTACTATCACTTCGTCAAAAGGTGAGTTGTTAAGGCGTTCAACAGCTTTACCTACAAAAACCCCGTGTGTGGCTCCGACGATAATGCTTTTGGCACCTCTTTTTTTAAGCATCTCGGCGGCCCCGCAAACGGTGCCTGCCGTAGAGATCATATCGTCGCACATCACAACATTTCTGCCTTCTACATCACCGATAAACTCTTCGCTTGCGATGTCACTGCCGTTTATCCTGCGTTTATGAATGATCGCAAGCTCGGCACCGAGAGCTGAGGAGTATCTCGACGCCGTCTTCATGTTTCCGACGTCGGGGGATACAACCGTCAGGTCCTTCATCTTTTTGCTTTTAAAATAACGAACCAATACCGGCTCTGCGCTGAGATGATCCATAGGTATATCAAAAAATCCTTGAAGCTGTGCCGCATGAAGGTCTATCGATACTACCCTGTCGGCGCCCGCCTTGGTAATAAGGTTCGCAACCAGCTTGGCTGTGATAGGTACACGACCTTCGTCTTTTCTGTCCTGGCGGGCATACCCGAAATAAGGCACAACTGCTGTTATCCTTGAGGCGCTCGCCCTTTTTAAACAATCCAGGTAGATCAAAAGCTCCATCAGGTTCGCGTCCACCGGCGAACAGGTCGACTGGATCACAAAACAATCCTTGCCTCTTACGTCATCTTCAAGCTTGATGAACTTTTCGCCGTCAGGAAACGGTTCGATCTTGGCCCCGCCGGGCTGGATCCCAAGATAAGCACAAGTCGACTCGGTAAGAGCAGGATGGCTCGTGCCGCCGAAAACTTTTATCGTCTGTATCAAGGTTATTCCCTTCCGTTAACTGTCCTTGTTATTATAAAATACGTCCAATTCAACCCCGTCGGCAATGTTCGCTTTATCACGAAGATATGCGAACGGCCCTACCCGACAGTTGCTTCCTATCATTACTTCGCCATGAATATAGGTAAATGGTTCTATTATTGTATCCTGACCTATCTTCGCACGTGAATCTATCCACGTGTTTGGCGGATCGACGATCGTTACGCCGCTGGCCATAAAATTTTCCTGGATGCGCTGCTGCATTATTTTTGACGCAATACTAAGCTGGTTGCGATCGTTAACGCCCATCGCATCCTCCGCTGAAACTGCCGTCACAGCAACAACTTTATGCCCCGAAGCTATCGCTATATGCAAGGCATCCGTCAGGTAGTATTCGCCCTTGGCGTTATCCGGTGTTATCTTTTCTAAGGCTTCCATCAACACCGGCGTATTAAAACAATAATAAGCAGGATTTACTTCTTTTATTATTCGCTGCGGGTCGGTACAGTCGTTTTCTTCTACGATCCCCTGCACATTTCCGTATTCGTCCCGAATGATCCTGCCGTACCCTTTCGGATTATCCATGATCGTCGTGGCCAGGGTGATTGCCGAAGCCTCCGATTTATGCTTTGTGATGAGCGTTTTTAGCGTTTCGGTCCTGAGCAGCGGCGTATCGCCGCAGAGTATCAGCGTCTCACCATCGAATCCTTCCAAATGTTCCTTGCAGCAAAGCACCGCATGTCCTGTGCCCTTCTGCTCGGCTTGCTCAACGAAAACTATGTCGTCGCATCCATTGTATCTTTCGATGACCTGTTCCCTGCCGTAACCTACAACAACGATAAGCTGGTCGACATCGGCACGCCGGCACGCATCGAGAACGTATTCAAGCATAGGTCGGCCGCATACCTCATGAAGAACCTTCGATTGCCTGGTATTCATACGGGTGCTTTGACCCGCGGCTAAAATTACAGCTTTTCTTTTGACCATCTGATACCCAAATAATTATTGTTTATAACAAAGCTACCCGGCCAGGACTTGAACCTGGAATGCGAGGATCAAAACCTCGAGTGTTGCCAATTACACCACCGGGTAGTATTAACCCAACGCCAGATCTATAGTGTTATAAATCGAAGTCATTCGCGGATAAGTGCTGTTAAACAATAAGTTACAGTTCCACGCACAAACGCCTTCTGTCCGTAAGGACACACAGATCGAGACCGCTTGCTTTACGCAAAAATCGTCAAGTTGTCGCGAGGTTCGCTTAAGAAACGAACCGATCTGGTTCTGCCGGAGGCTTGAACTGGCCAAGTCGCGATACTGCCAGCCCCGAAAAAACGCACGCTACCCCGTGCGGCAGAACTTGTTAGACAAGGGAATATAATGACCACAAGGATCATTTACAAGCTTTATTTTAAAAAATTGTCTTATTTTTAATACTGATAACGCAGTTTTATACCATAAAAGCGGATATTCCTACTTGTCCCGGAGAAATTAAGATTATAGCAAATCAAGGCGTTTTATGAGTTCGTCCGATAAAAACTTCTGTGATTACACTAAATCACGGTTTTGACTTGAAAAAAGCGAATTTCCCCATATAATTAAGCATATAGTGTTGTTACGACAAATTGGATGTTCCCGTTTTTAGGCGAGGACGTAAAATAGTCGGCAATACCGGCTTCGAAAATGTCATTTTTTGCTTTTAAAGGAGGAGAAAAAAGATGAAAAGGGCACTCCCGTTAATATTTGCCGTTATTATACCAATAACCTGCCTTGCGGACACGTTAATCGTTGACCCGAACGGGTCGGCCGATTTCGTTACTATCCAGGAAGCCATTGATTTTTCGTGGCACGGCGATAGCATCGTTGTCAGGCCGGGGCTATACCAGGAAAACCTTCATTTTGACGGCAGAGCGATCACGCTGACAAGTGCCGACCCGAACAATCCTAATGTTGTCGATTCGACCACTATTAACGGAACCGTAACATTCGATTTTCTTGAAGGGCCGGTCACGACTCTAATCGGGTTTACAGTGGCCGGAAGCAGAAGGAATTCACTGCTTATAGCGGACGGTACCGGCATAAAAGAAAATCCAGATATAAGCGGCAATATTATTGTCTGGCAGGATAACCGCAACGGGGACTGGGACATTTACGGGTACGATCTGGAGACACGGCAGGAGTTTGAAATATGCATCGCTGCCAATGATCAAAGTTATCCTGCCGTAAGCGGGAACATCGTAGTCTGGAATGACTATCGCAACGATAACCATGACATTTACGGGTATGACATTTCAACAAGTTCTGAATTTGCGATATGTACCGGCACCGGCCTTCAATATATACCTGCCATAGACGGCGATATAGTCGTATGGCAGGACGACCGCAACGGGAACTCTGACATCTACGGGTATGACCTGTCGACAAGCAGCGAGTTTGCGATATGTACCGTTGCCGGCAACCAAAATGATGTTGCAGTGCATGGCAACATAGTGGTCTGGAAGGACTATCGCAACTCAAACAATGACATCTACGGGTATGACCTGTCGACAAGCAGCGAGTTTGCGATATGTACCGATACAGCACATCAATATTCTCCCGCTGTTTACGGGGATGTTGTTGTCTGGAAGGATTATCGAAACGCAAACTCTGACATTTATGGGTATGACCTTGGCACAAGCAGTGAATTCGCTATATGCACCGCAGCCGGCGAACAGCAGCAACCCGCTATTTATGACGAGATAGTAGTCTGGAGGAACGGGAATTACGGTTCTTATGACATTTTTGGGTATGACCTCGGCACAGGCGCTGAATTCGCAATATGCACCGAAGCCGAGAATCAAGAATATCCTGCTCTAAGCGGCGATATTGTTGTCTGGCAGGATTATCGCAACGGAAAGTGGGACATTTACGGAGACGACTTTATCTTTCAACAAAATCATCCGACACTGGCATCGGCTGATAACGGAATTGTCTGCTATTTTTCCGGGCCGAGCATAATCGGAAATCAAATTATAGGAATGAATAGCTGCGGGGTGCTGAGTCAATATGGGTCGGGGCCGTTAGTTACGTCAAATATTATCAAGCATTGCTATTATGGGATCAAGGAAGGCGAGGGGGTAGCAGAGGGTAACTTCGTGTCCCGAAATGAATACGGCATTGACAACTATGCCGGGACAGTAACCGATAATACGATATGGCTGAACGGGGCGGGGGTGTCTTTATCCGACGGTAACATCAGCGGCAACGAAGTGTACAATAATTACTCCGGGATATTTGACTGCGACGCTACTGTGTCCGGCAATATACTGTACGGTAATTACGCTGCTATATCGCACTGTGACGGGGAAGTATCCGACAACAGCGTTACGTCAAGCCAGTACCTAAGTATTTATAATTGTAACGGTACCGTCAGTTTTAATTCTGTTCGGGGCAACAACGCTGCGGGAATAGAGTCATGCGGCGGGGTCGTTGAGAAAAATATCGTCCTGGAAAACAACTATGGAATTTTCGGCTGCGATGGGACAGTAAAGAATAATATTGCCGCAGCAAATTTTGCGGACGGCATAGCCTCCTGCAACAACATTGTTGCCAACAACACGATAATATACAATAAGGACTGCGGGGTACGTTACTGCAGCGGAACGGTTAAGAATAATATAATCGCCTACAATGAGTCGACGGGGCTTTACGGCAGCGCAAGCAACAGCTATAACTGCTTTTTTCAGAATGCCGGCGGAAGTTTTTATGACAATTATGCCAAGACCGGGGACATGTACGACAATCCTAAATTTTATCAGCTCGGTTACTGGGACGAGAATGGAACGCCGGGCGATGACAGCGACGATACATGGGTAGAGGGGGACAGCCATTTGCTTAGCGAATATGGACGGTGGGATCCTTTAAGTAAAAACTGGGTGACAGACGGCGAGACGAGCCCGTGCGTCAACGCCGGGGACCCTGCTGATAGCATTGGACAGGAACTTAATCCTAACGGCGGACGAATCAACATGGGAGCTTATGGCGGGACAATAGAGGCGAGCAAATCCCTAACAGACGGGCCCGGCCCGGTGGCCGAGTGTGTAGCGCCACCATCAATGGACGCCAATGATGACTGCAAGGTTGACTTGACAGATCTGGCGGTTTTCGCTTCCGAGTGGCTTAGCTGCGGCCTCGATATCCAAAGCGCATGCTGGTAAGAACAAAGATTTTACGTTAGATCATGGTTTCCACGTAAAGCATGAGCCGGCGAGGAGTATGGCTATTAATACAATAATGGTTAATC
>JAFGKL010000161.1 GCA_016928585.1 Sedimentisphaerales bacterium | reverse complement strand
TCGATGTTGCGGTATTATTAGGCGCCCTGTCACTGTCATCATATCTTGTTCTAAAAAAACGAAGCAGGCGGTTGATCTTTTCCCTGATGATATTTTCGCTGATATACTTCGGGTTCTATCGTAAGGGATGTGTTTGCCCGATAGGGGCCATAGGGAACATTGTTCTGTCTGCTTTTGACAGTAACTATGCAATCCCGCTGACCGCTCTTGCCTTTTTTATTCTGCCGTTGATATTTACATTATTTTTCGGCAGGGTTTTTTGCGGTGCGGTTTGTCCTTTGGGCGCGATACAGGATGTTGTATTGCTAAAGCCCCTTCCTGTCCCTTCCTGGCTTGAAAGTTCGCTTAGGATTTTAGCATACTTATACCTTGCTCTTGCGGTGCTTTTTGCGGCAACGTCGAGTGCTTTTGTCATCTGCAGGTACGATCCGTTCGTTGCCTTTTTTAGATTAGGCGGAAACCTTAACATTGTTGTACTCGGAATATGTTTTTTGATCATCGGCGTATTTGTCGCAAGACCTTACTGTCGTTTTATTTGTCCTTACGGCGTGATCCTGCGTCAGCTTTCACGCCTGTCCAGATGGAAGGTAACCATTACTCCCGACGACTGCATAAAGTGCAGGCTGTGCGAGGACGCCTGTCCGTTCGGGGCGATAGAAAAACCTACCGCCGACTGGCCCGTGAAGGACTATCGAAAAAGCAAAAAGCGTCTGGCGGTATATATCGTTCTGGTACCTGTGCTGATAGTGCTCGGCGGCTGGCTGGGATCTTCGCTTAGCGATGCGACAAGCAGAATGAATTTTACCGTCCGACTTGCGGACAGGATCTACATGGAGGACAGGGGTATATATAAAGATGATACCGATGAAAGCGAGGCGTTCCGGGCAACCGGTAAACCGACACAGCAGCTTTACCAGGAGGCTTCTGTTATTAAGGATAAATTTGATCTTGGCGGGTGGCTGCTTGGTGCTTTTATGGGCTTTGTGATAGGGGGCAAGTTGATAACGCATTCGATACGAACTATCAAAAGCGAATACGAAGCAGACAGGGCAGGTTGTTATGCGTGCGGAAGGTGCTATGAGTATTGTCCCCGAGAGCATGTACGGCTGGATAAACTAAAAGGATCAACTGGTGAGGTATGATGCAAACAGATACTGATAATCCCGAAATAAAAACCTCTTGGTATAAGGCGGCCATAGCCATAGCGATGATCGCAGGTCTGACCGCTCTTGTTATTATAACTTTGATCTCACTAAGTTATGTCAGGCACTATACGGTAGAGCCGGATCGCGAGGAAGAACTTGAGCAGCTTAAGATCATAGTTACGGACCGGCCCGATAACGAGAAGGTAGTTGAATTAATTCGTGAGCTGGACTTAAGGATCAGGCGTGACAAAGTCAATCGACTGGCTTTCGCACGCAGGGGGTTCTGGCTGCTGCTTATAAGCACGGCGGTATTGATCGTTAGCTTAAAATGGATCGTTACCTGCAGAAAAAAACTTCCGCACCCGCAGCCTGCCGGCGACAGGCAGACTGCGCAGGTCCTTGAACGCATGCTTTCAAGGAGGGCCGTGATTTCAGGCTTGGGGATACTTGTGTTGTTGTCGTTAATTCTTGCAATACAGCCGCATGTGGATCTTGAAAAAGCATTAACGCAGGCAAAAACCGGACAAACCGAAACGGATAAATTGCTTGCATATCCTTCGTTTGAACAGGTCAATAAAAACTGGACCGCTTTCAGGGGGCCCGAAGGCAATGGGCACAGCGCATACACAAATGTTCCGCTTGATTTTGATATTAAAACAGGAAAGAACGTTGTTTTTAAAACAAAGATTCCTCTTGCCGGGTTTAATTCTCCGGTTGTCTGGGAAAACAAGGTTTTTGTTTGCGGGGCGGATGAAGAAAAACGCGAAGTATACTGTTTTGACGCTCTTTCCGGCAGGCTCTTATGGACTGGAGATATGACAAACCTGCCCGGCCCTGACAGGGGAGTCCCCGATGTAATGGAAGATACCGGCTTTGCCGCGCCGACGATGGCAACCAATGGTACGGGAGTTTTTGCGATCTTTGCTACCGGAGATGTAGGCTGTTTTGATCTTGAAGGCAAAAGAAAATGGTTGAGATATTTCGGTATGCCTGACAGTGCTTATGGCTACGCATCGTCGCTTGCGATATACCAAAACCTTGTGCTTGTGCAGTATGATCAGGGAATGGCGGAAGATGAAATATCGAAGATGATCGCGCTTGATGCGGCGTCCGGAAAAACTGTTTGGGAAACGAAACGCCCCGTCTCGAATTCATGGAACTCGCCTGTAGTTGCAAAAGTTGGGGATAAATATCAACTGATAACAGCCGCCGATCCGTGGGTAATAGCATACGACCCGGCTGACGGTAAGGAGCTGTGGAAGGCCGATTGTCTTGGTACCGATTCTGCGCCTTCGCCGGTATATTCTAACGGACTTGTTTTTGTTGTTAGGCCTTACGGCGAGCTGATTGCCATACGTACCGGCGGGCAGGGCGATATAACAAAGACGAACATAGCCTGGGCGGCGGACGACGGCATACCCGATATCTGCAGCCCGTTGTGTACTGACCAATTCGTGTTGCTTTTAACGACAGGTGGTACGCTTACATGTTATAAAGTTCAGGACGGCCAAAAGGCCTGGGAGAAAAAACTTGACGGCAACTTTAATGCGTCTCCGAGCTTGGTGGGAGATAAGATATATCTATTGAGCATTAAAGGTGTGCTCTCTGTGATCAGGGCGGGTGCTGAATACGAGGAAATATCCAGAAGTGATATCGGTGAAAATTGTTTCGCCTCGCCTGCTTTTGCGGACGGTAGGATATATATTAGAACGGTTGAAAACATATATTGCTTTGGGAACAAGAATTGATGGCCGAAGTTGATCTTAAATTTATAGACGGGTGTATCGAGCGGACCGGTTCCGGCAGCGAAAAGGTCCTTGAAATATTACAGGCCATACAGAATCATTACGGTTTCCTGCCTAAAGAAGGTCTTGAGCGTGTTTGTCAGATAACCGATATTACGCCGGCATCGATAATGGGGATATCGACTTTTTACGATCAGTTCAGGCACAGCCCGGCTGGAAAACATATAATAAGGGTATGTGTCGGCACGGCCTGTCATGTAAAGGGAGCCGGTCTTGTTTACGATGCTTTTCGACGACGACTTAGGATCAGCGGCGACAACGATACCGATCCGGACGGATTATTCACTGTTGAAAAAGTGGCATGCCTCGGCTGCTGTACGTTGGCTCCTGCGGTACAGATAGGTGATGTAACCTACGGCCATTTAACTTCCGATACGGTCTCGACGGTTATCGCAGATTTTTTAAGCCGTCAGGATGCAAAAGAATCACAGCGTAAAAGTCATGAACGGGATAAAAAAATTGACTATCAGGGCCAAATAAGAGTTGGCTTAGGGTCGTGCTGTGTTGCAAGGGGCAGCGGTAAATTATTGAGGGCCATAAATGAAGCACTCGATGAAACCGGTATTCAGGCGGAAGTAAAAAATGTCGGTTGTGTGGGGATGTGCTACCAGACGCCGCTTCTGGAAATAGTATTGAATGATAACCAGTCATTTCTTTATACCAAAGTTGAACCGGAACAGGCAAAGTCCGTCATACTTAAACATTTTAAAATAAGATCCGTTAAACAAAAAATATCGAATGCCGTTTCCACCGGGCTTGATAATTTGCTTTGCGACAGGGTCGGCAGACCAATAGTGCGATATCCTGTTGATGTGCGGGACAAAGATATATCTGTATTTCTGGACGAGCAGGAGCATCTTGCAACCGAACATTACGGCCATATCTCTCCTGTTAATATCGATGAATATATAGATAAAGATGGCTTTAAGGCCCTGAAAAAATGCATCGATCAGATCGATGGAGAAAAAGTCATAGAGCAGATCAAACTCAGCGGGCTTCGCGGAAGAGGCGGCGCAGGTTACGAAACTTATCGAAAGTGGAGTTCGCTTCGTAACAGCGATTCTAAAAAACGCTATATAGTATGTAACGGTGATGAAGGTGACCCCGGAGCTTTTATGGATCGTATGCTGATGGAGTCATATCCTTATCGCATCATTGAAGGCATTATTATCGCCGCCCATACGATCGGGGCACAAGAAGGGTATTTATACATACGGGCCGAATACCCCCTTGCGACCAAACGAATAGCAGAGGCGATAGATAAATGCAGACAGCGTGGTTTTCTGGGAAAAAATATTTTAGGTAGCGATTTCAGCCTTGATCTTAAGATCGTTCCCGGAGCCGGAGCTTTTGTCTGCGGCGAAGAGACCGCGCTTTTAGCGAGTATAGAAGGCAGACGCGGAATGCCGCGGTTGCGCCCGCCGTATCCGTCCGAAAGCGGACTTTGGGGCAGCCCGACGCTTGTTAATAATGTTGAGACCTATTCGCTTGTGCCGTGGATAATAAGGAATGGCGGTGAAACTTTCGCGACCCACGGCTCTGCCACCAGCAAGGGCACAAAGGTATTTGCATTGGCCGGCAAGGTTGCCCGCGGCGGATTGATAGAAGTTCCAATGGGTATTACGATTCGTCAGATCGTCGAGCAGATCGGCGGGGGCATCGGAAGCGGACTAAAATTTAAAGCGGTTCAGATAGGCGGTCCCTCCGGCGGATGTATTCCCGCGGAACTGTCAGATATTCCCGTGGACTATGAGTCCCTGACCGATGCAGGAGCCATAATGGGTTCCGGCGGTTTGGTCGTGCTCGATGAGTCGGACTGCATGGTCGATATCGCCCGCTATTTTCTTGAGTTCACTCAAAATCAATCATGCGGAAAATGCACGTTCTGCAGAATAGGAACACGGCGCATGCTGGATATTCTTGAAAGACTATGCGGCGGGCAGGGGAGCCCCGGCGATATAGAAAAACTTGAAGAACTGGCACACATGGTTAAAAGTTCGAGCCTTTGCGGACTTGGCAAAACCTCGCCGAACCCTGTCCTTTCGACCATAAAATATTTTCGAGATGAGTACCAGGCCCATATTGAAAAGCGTTGCCCTGTGGGAAAATGCAAGTCTTTAATTACTTATTCGATAACGGACGATTGCATCGGTTGTACGTTATGTGCGCAGCATTGCCCGGCTGATGCGATCGAAATGAAACCTTATCAAAAACATGAAATTGACAGCAATAAATGTATCCGCTGCGATACCTGTCGAAATATATGTCCGGAAAAGGCGGTGAAGGTTGAGTGATCGAGTGCGATTAAAGATCGACGGCCGTACAGTTGAGGTTGATGAAGGCTCAACTGTCCTTGACGCTGCGCGCAAACTGGTGATAGACATCCCGACCATGTGCTTTATGAAAGGTTGTACGCCTGCTGCCAGTTGTATGGTCTGTATTGTAAAAATAATCAATTCCGGACAAATGGTTCCGGCCTGCGGAACAAAAGTCTTCGAAGGCATGGAGGTTGAAAGCGAAACCGAACAGGTCCGTCAGATGAGAAAAGCGGCACTGGAATTATTGTTAAGCGACCACGTAGGAGACTGCTTTGGGCCGTGCCATATAACCTGTCCGGCAAAAATGGACATACCGATGATGATCCGCCAAATAAACAGCGGCGATCTTCGTGGTGCTGTCACAACAGTCAAACGGGATATTGCATTGCCCGCGATCTTAGGAAGAATTTGCCCGGCCCCGTGCGAGAATGCATGCAGACGGGCAAAGCTTGATCAGCCGGTGTCGATTTGTCTTTTAAAGCGTTTTGTTGCCGATGTTGATCTGCAGGCTGCCGAACCTTATGTTCCGAGCCGCAAGCCGCCAAAAGGAAAACAGGTTGCCATAATAGGGGCCGGCCCTGCAGGTCTGTCATGTGCATATTATCTCTGGCAAAAGGGTTTCCAATGTACGGTATTCGACGATCACGACAGGCCGGGTGGTGCGCTTCGTTATAGTATTGACGAGAAGATGCTTTCGCGTGAGGTC
>JAFGKL010000024.1 GCA_016928585.1 Sedimentisphaerales bacterium | reverse complement strand
GCGGATGTTTCGTCAAGCACAAAAACAGCAATTTTCGGCAAAAAATTTCCTCAGAGATTTTTCAATGTCGGTGTTGCGGAAGCCAACATGGCCGGTATCGCAGCCGGAATAGCAACCTGTGGATTAAAACCGGTGATAAGTACATTTGCTATATTCGTTGCGTTGAAATGTACTGACCAGATACGTAATACGATATGTTACAATAATCTTCCGGTAGTAATTGTTGGCGGGTACGCAGGCCTATCGGATTCATTTGATGGTGCAAGCCACCAATCTATTACTGATGTTGCGATCTTAAGAGCTATGCCGGGAATGAATGTAATAGTCCCTGCCGATAATAGCGAAGCAGTCGAAGCCTTGGAAGCTTCTCTGAAAATTAATGAACCTGTTTATATCAGGCTTTGCAGGAATGCTACCCCTGCCGTAACCTGCGCAAAGGAGCCTTTTAAATTTGGCAAAATAAGAAGGCTTATGAGTGGGAACGACTTGACAATAGCTGTTTGCGGAGTTGTTACACCAATGACAATTCAGGCAGCGCAGGTGCTTAAGGAAAAAGGGATATCTGTGGATTTGCTTGAAGTGTCGACAATAAAGCCTCTTGATATTGAAACGCTGAAAGAGTCTGTTAAAAGAACAGGTAAGGTGTTAACAATTGAAGAGCACAGTATTATCGGTGGACTTGGCAGTGCGGTTTCCGAGGCAATCTCGCAAAATTGTCCTGCAAGAATGGAATTTATAGGCATTGAAGATAAATTTGCCGAATCTGGCTCTTATGACAAGCTGCTCGAAAAATATGGCATTTCAATTGATGCTATTATTAAAAGATCTGAACTATTAATGGAAACAAAATGAAATTATCTGTTGCTATAGCCGGAGAAAAGGCGCTGCCAAGTGCCTTTGTTGTATTTCGAGGATTTGAAAATTCCATTCGGAAGGCTTCAATGCTTGGTTATGATGGTATTGAATTAGCTTTGAAAAACGCATCAGAAATTGATCCTCTGGTTCTTAAAAAACTTTTAGTAGAACATAATATGGAAGTTTCATGTATTTCGACGGGGCAAGTCTTTGCTGATCTTGGGTTGATGTTCACCGATCCTGAGCCTGAAAGAAGAAGAGATGTAAGGAAAGTTTTTACAGATATTATTGATCTTGCGGAAAATTTTGGTCAAATGGTCAACATCGGAAGAGTAAGAGGAAGAATTGGGAATAATGATCCCAGGCAGACCGAAGAGCTATTTATTGATATGGCATCTGAATTGTGCGATTACGCGGCAAAGAAAAATGTTGTTCTTCTGCTTGAGCCTGTTAATCGCTATGAAATTGATTTTATTAATAGCGTGCAGGATGCTGCGGAATTGGCCTTAAAAGTTAACAAACCTAATTTCAAATTGATGCCTGATGTCTTTCATATGAATATTGAAGATAAAACAATTGGCGGCGAACTGGCACGGCATATAAAACATATAGGATATGTTCACCTGGCTGATTCCAATAGATTGGCGCCTGGGCAGGGACACACTGATTTTGACGATATTTTTAAAAATCTTTCCGGTGCCGGCTATAAAGGCTGGGTTTCTGTCGAAATTCTTCCAAAGCCCGCTCCGGATGTGGCGGCAAAACAGGCATTATGTTTCCTAAAGCCCTTTATAGATAAATACAAATAGACTAAAATACGAAAAGGAGATAAAACAAGATGGATTTATTTGAAAAAGCCCAGTCTTTATTGAAAGATTTTAAGGCAGACAAATATCTGTTTGGGCCTGGAGTGCTAAATAAAGTTGGCGCTATCATTTCCAGGCACGGCAAAAAAGCATTACTAATTAGCGATTCTTTTCCGGGTATTGATGTGTTCCTGGATAAAATTAAAGCATCAATGTCTAAAAACAAAATAGAACTTACAGGGCAGGTCGAAGGTGCATCGCCAAACTGCCCACTTGAAGATCTTGCAAGAATTACGAAAGCAATAGTCTATGAGGATCCGGATGTTGTAATTAGCTTCGGAGGCGGAAGCACTATTGATGCGGTAAAAGCCGCAGTAGTGTTAAAAACTCTTGGCGGAAATATCGACGAATACTTCGGAAGTGGTCTCGTAACTAAAAAGCTTCAAGAAACAGGCAAAAAGTTGATACCGCACATTGCTATTCAGACCGCAGCAAGTTCTGCCGCTCATCTTACGAAATATTCCAATATTACAAATATCCAGACCGGCCAGAAAAAGCTTATTGTTGACGAAGCGATAGTTCCGATATTTTCGGTATTTGATTATGAAACAACGTATAATGCACCTGCGGATCTTACCGTGGATGGTGGTATTGACGGTATAGCTCATAGCCTCGAGGTTCTTTACAGTGCTGTTGGCAAAGATAACTACAAGGAAATTGAAAATGTTACCATTACCGGAATAGAAATTATTGTCAGCTGTCTTGAAAAAGCGGTTAATGATCCTGGTGACAAACAGGCAAGAGATGAACTGTGCCTTGGAACTGATATTGGCGGTTATGCGATTATGTTAGGCGGAACCAATGGCGGGCATCTAACCAGTTTTTCTCTTGTAGATCTATTAAGTCATGGCAGGGCATGCGGCTTGATGAATCCATACTACACAGTCTTTTTTGCACCTGCGATAGAACAATCATTAAAAGTTGTCGGCAATATATTCAAAAAAGCTGGTTATCTCGAAAAAGATATCGATAGCCTTAAAGGAAGGGATTTGGGGATTGCCATTGCGGAAGCTATGATCGGGTTTTCGAAAAAAATTGGTTTGCCAACAAGACTAAATGATGTTAAGGGTTTCACAGATGATTATGTTAGCAGGGCATTAACAGCGGCTAAAAATCCGCAATTAAAAATGAAACTTCAGAACATGCCCATCCCGCTAACAGCTGAAATGATCGATGAATATATGGGGCCTATTTTTCAGGCCGCTAAAGACGGCAGGCTCGATCTAATAAAGAACGTTTAAGGTTTGATATTCTGAAATACAGTATTGCATACGGAAAAACAGGGCTTAAATTTGAGTTGCCTTTGGCAGTAAAAGCCGACGTGATAGACTCTAAGTTTATCCCTGCCATAAAAGATGAAGCAAAAGCGTTAAGAGATGCTTTGGTAAATCCAATAGGTACCAAGCCTCTAAAAAAACTTGCCGCTGAAAGCAATAGAATAGCAATAGTTGTAAATGACATCACCAGGGCGACACCATACAAAAAAATCCTTCCCTCTCTGTTCGAGGAATTATCCGGTATCGATGACAGCAGAATCATATTTTTTGTCGCAACCGGAACTCACAGGGCTAACACCAGCAATGAACTTAAAGCGATGTTAGGCTCAGAAGTTATACGACGATTCAATATTATCCAAAACGATGCCAATGACGTTGAAAGTCATAGCTTTGCTGGCTGTACTTCAAGCGGGAATAAAGTATATATTCACAGCGAATATCTCAAATGCGATCTGAAAATATTAACAGGTTTCATTGAACCCCATTTTTTTGCTGGATTTTCAGGTGGACCAAAAGCTTGTGTTCCAGGCCTTGCCGGGCTTGAAACAATTATGAACAATCACTGCTATGAAAAGCTCAGTGAAAAAAATGCAGTATGGGCTGTAACAAAATCAAACCCGTTATGGCAGGAGCTGAATCAGGCAGCTCTTTTAGCTGGCAGGCCTTTTCTGATTAATGTTGCACTTAATTCAAACAAGGAAATAGTCGCTATCTTTGCCGGAGACATTGAATTAGCTCATGAAACAGGCTGTAAGTATGTAAAACAGCATGCCATGGTGGAAGTTAAGCAGCCCTATGATATTGTCATTTGCAGCAACTCTGGAGATCCTCTTGACTTAAATCTTTATCAATCAGTCAAGGGTATCAGTGCAGCATCACAAATATTGAAAAAAAATGGTTCTATAATTCTTGCTGCGAGCTGTTGGGATGGAATTCCGCAGAACAGCGGTTTTGAAAAAATTCTAAAGGAAAATAAAACACCAAAGCAGTTAATTGATAAAATTAAAAATGGCAGCTTAAAAATTCAGGATAGCTGGCAGGCATATATCCTTTGCAAAATATGTGAAAATGTGGAGGTTTATTTTTATAGCGACAATCTTTCCGATGAACAAATCATTAATTCATTTTTAAAACCATGCAGAAATATCGAGTTAACAGTTCAGTATCTTCTGAAGAGATACGGGAAAAATACAAGAATAGGGATATTGCCGCAAGGCCCTTTAACAGTACCACATATTGGTTAGAGATTCTTTTTCGCAAATTCCTGAGCAGTCGTATAAAGCAATTCTTTGCAATTTGTGATCGCGTATTCTAAAGTCATTTGATTTTTCCTGCAGGCGATTGCCGTAGTGATACCGTATTTTTTATACTTTTTTTCCGACAAGGATACTCCGCCTGCGATAACAGCAATTGCAGCATTTGTGTCTTTTGCGGTATTTATTATTCCAGAAACAACTTTTCCCTTTAGTGACTGATGGTCAAAAAAACCTTCGCCGGTAATTATCCAGTCTGCATCAATCATATCTTTTTTGAGTTCTATTTCCTTAATTATCGTGTCAACACCGGATACAAGTTTAGCATTCATAAAAGCAACAGCACCGGCTGACAAACCCCCGGCAGATCCTGCTCCGGGCAGGTCTTTTATGTCCACGCCTGTTTCACTTTTAACCAGTTCGGCTATATGAAATAATCCTTTTTCCAACTGTTCGACCATTTCAGGAGTTGCCCCCTTTTGCGGCCCGAAGATTTTCGCTGCGCCGCTTTTTCCGCAAAGTGGATTTTCTACATCGCACAGTACTTCTATTACGGGTAATCTCAGGCCTGTTGGTTTAATGATCTTTTTTACATTTATTAGCTTTTGGCCACCATACGAAACAGGCTCATTAGAACTATCTAAGAAATTCCAGCCCAAAGCCATTGCCGATCCAACTCCGCAATCTACCGTGGCGCTTCCACCTACAGCAAGCAATATCTTTTCGGCGCCATATTCAGAAGCAGCTTTTATCAATTGGCCTGTACCATAGGTTGTCGTTTTTAAAGGGTTAAGCTGTTCTTTCCTTAGAAGTTCTATACCGCTGGCAGTTGCCATTTCAACGACAGCTTCTTTTTGTTTCTCGAACCATGCAAAGCCGGCTTCAGCTTCTATCTCCGGTAACGGCCCCATTACTTTTTTAGGTACCCACTTGCCTTCCCTGGCGGTTATCATGGCTTTTGCGGTTCCTTCGCCACCATCAGCCATTGGTTTTAATACGATGTGTGCTTCGGGACATTCTGACTTGATTGCAGCAGAAACTATTTTACACGCTTCGGATGCAGCCATACTCCCTTTAAATGAATCGAGTGCAATAATGATTTTCATAACTTTAAATTCAATTTAAGTTGGTTGACTTTATTATAAATTCATATACAAAACATGTTTAACGCAGCCCGGTGAAACATGTTGCTTTTGCGATTATATAGTATCTTAATATATTTGAAAATATTAACTTTGGTAAATCTTGAAAGCATTGGCAGGGGGTGATAAGAACGTATCCTGTTTGTATCCATTGGTTGATCAGCAGAGGAAGTTATTGATGCGAATATGAGATCAAAGTTTAACGTAAAATTATAGTATTTTAACCAAGATGACCTTTCGGAAATCATTTAAGCAGGTGCTCTTAAAAAAATTATAACACCGCACTTTTAACTACACTTATACGACTATATTTGAAGCTATTTAACGGTTTTTATTATGTTTAGATATTTCGTAAGTCCCATTTTTAGAATAGCTTAGGAGTTATGACCTTATATTAAGATGCTTAATGTGCAGGAGGCTGCAGGCTCATCTATACCGCCTATTTTGTCATTTTGTCGAATAATGGCGATAGGATTTTTTATGCCTTTAAACCGGACTCCTGTTGGATATTTTAGTATTGGAAAAAGAAAAAAATATTTTTGTTTGACACTTTTTTTGCTTTAATATATATTGTGTTTATGTCAGGTGTATGAGAGGACTATGAGGGTGGTGAAAAGATGCCTGCTTTGCGGGCATAAAAACATTTGACATGGAGGAGACAGGGTGATAAAGACCTTTTCGGAGGTGGGCTGATGGCTTGATGCTTTCAGCCCTTAATTTTGCGCACACAAAATAATGTTTACAATAAATGGTTATAATCTGTGCGAACGCAGTATTCCGCCAGTTTGCAAATCGTAAATAAAACTGCCTCTAAGGCGAGTTGCAACATACACGCAGTTGCTGTTAACGGCAAAGATAGCTTCGACCTTGTCTCCTATCTCAAGCTGAGCTGCGCCGGAACTTAACAGGCTGTCTCGCATGTTTGTTCCATACTTAGCGATTTGCTCGTCAGAAAATCCTACATGTCGCATCAACTG
>JAFGKL010000160.1 GCA_016928585.1 Sedimentisphaerales bacterium | reverse complement strand
GTTGTTCAGATGACTTCCGGAAAGAACTATTATATTCGCCTGGCCGGTTTTGACGGTGATGCGGGTAACTATGTGTTAAATGTTACACAAGACAACTGTATGAACCCATTTGACAGCGACCTGAACGATGACTGCATTGTGGACTTTTTGGATTTTTCGATATTTGCCGATGGCTGGCTTAAGACCACCCCTTAGTAGGGTATATATCGAAATCGACGTGCCGAGGCGGGCATAGAGGGATTTTGGCCGGTTTTTTGTAACTAATTTATCCACAGGTTATACTAAGTTCATAATTGGTGCGGTTTTTATTCTTTTTAGGCTTGCGTAAATAACCAATAAACACTATCTTGTCCCGTGGTAAATCAGGAGTAGGGAGAGGTCACTCCAAAATCACTGCAGCAAAAAAACACCTAAGGGTTTTGGTTTAGGAAGGCGATGTGAACTGAAGAAGGCAACTTAGGGAGCGGAAATGAGTAAGGTTAAATATTGGAATCCTTTCCTTTTTGCAATTTTGTCTATTTTCAGTCTGATCTTTTTTAGCGGGTGCAATGCCCCAAAGAAGGACCTGGAAAGTTTTAATAAGTATCTTAAAGAATTCGATTATGTAAATTCCGCCGCCTTTGCCGAGAAAAAGATATGCAAGGGGAAAAACCCAAAGGGTGAAGATCTGCTTTGGGCATTGCAGCTTGGGACCGTTGAGAGGTTCCAGCGGGATTACACAAAAAGCACCGAAAGCTTCGACAAAGCCGAAGAGATGCTGAAGTTTTATGACGAGCAGTCGAGGATCACCGATGTTATCAGTTCAACCGTAGCAAGCGATAACTTAATACCTTACAGAGGCGAAGAGTATGACGGGATAATGGTCAATACTTATAAGGCCCTGAATTTTATGGTCGAGGGCAAGACGGATCTGGCCAGAGTGGAGTTTAATCGGGCCCTTGACAGGCAGAGACGAGCCAAAGAAAAATTCAGCGAAGAAATAAGCAAAATCGAGTCTGAACTGGAACATAATCAGCAAAGCAGTCTTTCCAGAAGCAATGTTGAAAATCCAAGAGTTCACGAACTGTTGGTTCAAAAGTATCCTAATCTTTACAATTTTGAAGCTTATCCTGATTTTGTCAATCCCTTTACGACTTACCTGGCAGGTATATATTTTAACCTTGTCGGCGATCATTCCAAGGCGATCGATCTGCTGAAGGAATCCTATGGTATGGTTCAAGACAACACCTATATAGCCGAGGACCTTGCGATGACCGAGGAGATAATCGAGGGGAACGGCGAACTTAAAGATATGGTGTGGCTGATATTTGAAAACGGATTGGGTCCTGTAAGGGAAGAGTTCAGGATAGACCTGCCGCTATTCGTTGCGACCAGCAGAATTCAATATGTCGGTATTGCCCTGCCAAGACTGGAGTTCAGAGAGAAAGCTCACTCATATCTTGTAGCAGAAACCGACGGCGAGAGATACCAAACACAGTTGGTTTCGGATATAGACAAAGTTGTTCAGACCGAGTTCAGTAAAGATTATACAGGTATTTTAACAAGAGCTATTATGTCAGCAACGGTAAAAGCAGCGGCTCAATATGCAATAACGGAACAAAATTCCGGATCGGGCGCCGCTATAGCATCCATTGCCATGGCGACATACAGTTTTCTTTCAACGGCGGCCGATGTGCGGATCTGGACAAGTTTACCAAAGAACTTCCAGGTTGCGCGGTTTAAAAAGCCCAAAGACGGCAAATTAACAATTACACCTTCGGGGCCTATTTTGCTTGATATTGACATCCCTGAATGTAATAATGCATTAGTATATATTAGGATCATAACGGATCAAGCCATGCCCATATACGAGGTAATGACTTTTTAAAGTTCATATTGTTTTTTAGGCAGAGGAAGAAAAATGAAAACTTTTATTACCACAACACTTTTTGTTCTTGTGCTTACGGTTGCAGGGTGTTTTGAGCCGAAGCACGACTCCAGAATTAAGTTAAGAGAAGAAGTAGGGAGTTCCTCTCTCGGCGACAACATCGTAACCAGGACAGTAGGCGGAGCCTTTAGCTGGCTGATCGGGGAGGGTATCGATGTCAAACAGGCCGTTACGAGAAGAAACGAGGCGGGGCTCATGGAACTGCATGTTAACGGATACAACCGTTCGTACGACACCAAGCGCTTTAAATACAGGGTAGAATGGCTCGATGCGGACGGAATGTTGATCCAAAGCAAAACGAGTGTTTGGCTGCCGATGTCAGCGATGGGTAAATCTCCGTTCGGCATTAAGGCTGTCGCGCCGACGCCGGAAGCCGTGAATTTTAGAATGGATACCAAAAAATGGGAGTAAACTATGAAAACTAAAGCCATGAAAATCTTGTTGTTTATCAGTATTTTAGTCACAGTATCAGCATGCGAAGAGGCCACTGTAAATGTCGACACTATTAACGACGACGCCAAACCCCTTATGTCGCTGGATTACCGGGATTTTGATCGTGCCGCCAGCGAGATGATCCAGTCCATGCTTGGTTCAGGCGCCATGCAAAAATCCGGAGGAGGAAGATATGTCGTTTCGACCGGCAGGATCATTAACGACACCATGCAAAGGATAGATACCGACCAGTTGATGGCGAAGATCGAAGAAGAGCTTTTAAACAGCGGTCAGGTTGTAATGACGTCAGTGGTTGGCGACAGCAGTAAGGCCGGCGCCGTTGACGAGACGGTCCTGAAGGCAAGGCAAGAGATCAGGGATTCCGGAGTGAGTGACGAATTCGAGCAGGACACGCTTGAGAACGTCGCAGGTAAGGGCCAACTGATAGCTCCGGAACTGAGCATATCGGGTAAGATATTTCAGAGGAACCTGAAGTACGATAAAAAGCGGCAGCAGGTTGAATATTATTTCCAGCTTAAAGTCACGGACATAAAGACCGGTCTTAGGTTCTGGCAAAAAGAAACCCTTATAGCTAAGCGCGGAAGTAATAAATCTGTAGCCTGGTAAACGGTAATGATATAATTTTGTTTGTTTAATTACAGTTAAGTGGGGTGTAAAATGAAAAAGATTTTTATGTTGTTGCTCATCGCGGCGTTGTTTTGTCCGCAGGTTTTTTCCGCTACTAAAACAATAGTCCGCGAAACCAAGGGGCAGGGTATTACCCGAGAAAAAGCGATCAAAAGCGCTCTTGCAGAGGCTGTTGCGCAGGCCAAGGGGGTCCAGGTCAGTTCTGGAGATTATGAATTCGGATACAGCTCGGCTACGGCAGATATTGACTATAAGAAAGAGGACGCCGGGAAGAAAGTCGCGTTTGACGCGGTATCGGTTCAGACGGAAGGTTCCGTTTTGAAAACGGATATGGCGGGGCTGGTCAAAACTTACGAGGTGCTGGACGAGAAAAAGGTTGACGGTCTTTACGAGGTTACGCTTAAGGTGTGGGTTTACGATTACGAAAGCCCCGAGCAGAGCAAACGACTGACACTTGCCGTGATGCCGCTACAGGTGATTAACCAGGGGTATCAATTTGGAACTTTGGTTATGTCTCCCGAGGAGATGTCGGCCAAAATGGCACAGAAGTTAAGTGTCGGGCTTTCCGGAACGAATAAGTTTTCGGTTCTCGACAGGGAATATATTCAGGAGTTTGCACGCAATAGAAATATTATGCTCTGGGCCGATTCTCCGATCGAAGAAAAGGCGAAACTTGGCAAGGTACTCGGGGCCGATTATATGATCGTTGGGACAATCTCCGAAGCGAGACTCGATATAAAAGAGAGAAGATCAGGCATTCTCGGATTTACCGTAAGAGAATACGATGCCGATTTTGTTTTTGACTATCGTTTGATCGTCAGCCCGACGATGCAGGTTAAACTTGCCGACACTGTCAACATCAGGCTTGAAGAGACCAGTGAAATAAAAAAGCTGGTTAAGGACTGGGAGCCCGAAAACCTGGATTATAGAGAACTGGCAGACAATCTCGCTGCCAAAGCGGCCGACGAGGTTGTGAAACTATCGTTGACAGGCTGTACCCGATACGCATCGCAAGTATAAATGAAAACGGACAAATTATCATCAATCAGGGCGGCAAAAGGATTTTAAAAGGATCTGTACTTGATGTTTTTGTCGAGGACAAGGAGATATTTGACGCTGACACACAAGAATCACTGGGCAAAACGGAAGTTCTCATTGCAACTATAAAGGTCGAGAAGGTAACAC
>JAFGKL010000023.1 GCA_016928585.1 Sedimentisphaerales bacterium | reverse complement strand
GAGCAAGATAGTATGGCTTGCCCGCAAAAGAGGTTTGGCTGTTGCGGGCATTGTCGATTTTGATGTTTTTGACGGGCTTGAGGAGTTTCTTGAAGCAGGACGACTGATCGGTCTTAAAGTTTGTGTTGGAATGGAAAGCAGGGTTTTTGTGCCGGAGTTTGCCGACAAAGAGATCAACTCGCCGGGCGAGCCGGGCATCAGTTATCATATGGGAGTAGGCCTTACAAGCGGTGA
Organism: Sedimentisphaerales bacterium; assembly: GCA_016928585.1. Taxonomy (GTDB): domain Bacteria; phylum Planctomycetota; class Phycisphaerae; order Sedimentisphaerales; family Anaerohalosphaeraceae; genus JAFGKL01. The sequence continues at coordinate 4,699 of JAFGKL010000023.1, read as the reverse complement.
GGTTGATAAAAGGAACGAAGCTTTCAAAAACACGCTAAGGAGTATACCGGACCAGAGAAACCGTGACATGGTCAACAGGGTGAATGAGTTCTTAGCTCCCGTTGAACTGGACTATGACAATGATGTCAGCCCACTGACCCCTTCGGGCAATGCCACCGAAAGACATATATGCCTTGCCTATGCCAGAAAAGCCTCAAAGATTTTTAAAGATAATGGTGAACTTAAAAAATTCTGGTCCAAAAAACTCGGATCAGATCAATTCAAACTTCCCGAAGGCGGCGACCTTCAGTCGCTTATAAGGGCAAAGACCATGAAGCGGGGCGGCATCGGGTATGTTCAGCCGGACGAAGGTTCATTTCCTAAGATGGCAGAGATGAACGAGTTTATTATTGCCATAGGAGGTATTCCGACATTGACCTGGCTTAACGGGCTTAGTGCCGGCGAAAAAGAAATAGAAAAACTTGCCGAGACAGCAATGAGTACCGGGGCAGAAGCTCTTAATATTATCCCTGACCGCAATTTCACTGCGGGGGTCAAGGATGAAAAACTTGCCAAATTAAATGAAGTTATAAAACTTGCAGAAAGTCTCGATTTGCCGATCTCGGTAGGTACAGAGATGAACAGCCCGGGTTTGAAGTTTGTTGACGACTTTGGCTCCGAAGAGCTGAAACCGTTTATTCCGGTCTTCCTGAAAGGTGCCCATATCATTTATGCACATTCTGTTTTACAAAAGCACTGCGGCATGGGCTATAAGAGCAAGTGGGCCAATGATAATTTTCAAACAAGAGCAGATAAAAACACTTTTTTTGAAAAAACAGGTAGCATGCTTCAGGTTGGCAAAGAAGAATTGATAAGTGAATTTAGAGATTTAGATAATATTACACCAAAGCAAATACTGGATAAGATCAATAAGTAAAAAAAGGGTAACGATGAGCGGTATGATCCCGGAAAAACAAAAAGCGGTACAGTTGATTGCTCCTGATGAGTTGAGATTGAATAGGGAAAAGCCTGTTTTCAGTCCCGGGCCGTATCAGATATTGTGTCGGGTTGAGGCGGTAGGGCTTTGTTTTTCCGATCTTAAGCTCTTAAAGCAATTTTCCGAACATGTCAGAAAAGGCGATATCCAGTCAGGTATCGACAAAAAAATTCTTGATGAGGTACCAAGTTATGTTCCCGGCGACAAGCCTACAGTTCCCGGCCATGAGTCGGTAGTAATAGTATGCCAGGTTGGAGAAAAGGTAACCGATATAGAAACAGGGGCACGTTACCTTGTTCAAACGGATTACCGATGGCTGCCGAATGTCAATTCCAACGCTTCCTTCGGTTACAATTTTGAAGGGGGCCTGCAGCAATATGTCCTAATGGATCAGAGGATCATTACTTCGCCGGACGGAGATTCAATGCTGATACCGGCTTCCAAAGAGCTTAGTGCTTCCGCAGTGGCTTTGGTTGAGCCGTGGGCGTGCGTGGAAGATTCTTATGCTGCAATGGAACGCAGAACCCTAAAGGCCGGCGGCAAGATGCTGGTAGCTGCAGAAGGAGATATCGATCAAAAACTATTCCTTGCTTTTATAAAAAAATATGGCAACCCCGGCCAAATAACTATTGTTGCAAAGTCCGCAATGCTTGCTGATATAGATATTGATGTAGTTAATGCAGCCGATGTTTCCGAGTTGGACAATGCGGCCTTTGACGATGTCATCTATTTTGGTGCGGATGCGAGAACAGCAGCGAAACTGTTTCCGAAGGTAGGTACTGCAGGATTATTAAATATAGTTCAATGTGACGGAAAGTTTGGCGTCGATGTAGAAACACAAATAGGGCGGGTTCATTACGGCGGCATCAGGGTGATCGGCACGACAGGTTCCGACCCCGCAGATTCAATGCAGTTTATTCCGAAGTCGGGCGAGATTCGCAAAGGTGACAAAATAAATGTTATCGGTGCGGGCGGGCCGATGGGCGTAATGCACGTGATAAGAAATATTTGTCAAGGTGTTGGCGACATTACGGTTTATGCGGGCGACCTTGACGCAGAAAGACTCGAAGCACTAAGCAGGATTGCCAAGCCTCTTGCGCAAAGCAACAGTGTCGGGTATGAACCATACGATCCGTCTAAGGGCGACCCTTTAACTGATGTTGATTATATCGCTATCATGGCTCCGGTACCGAAGATCGTAGCAGACTCTATTAGCTCCTGTGCAGAGAAAGGTATTATAAATATATTTGCCGGGATACCGGCAACCGTTTCCGGGGAGATAGACCTTGATGCTTATATCGAAAAGCACCTTTATTTTATCGGCACCAGCGGTTCGGTGTTGAGTGATATGAAGGCTGTTCTGGCTAAGGTTGAAGCAGGAAAGCTCGATACGAATCTTTCGGTCGCGGCGATCTGCGGCCTGGAAGGGGCGGTCGAAGGGATACGTGCTGTTGAAAACAGGCTGATACCCGGTAAAATAATTGTGTATCCGTCGGTTTCAGATATGGGGCTTATAACGCTGGAAGAACTTAAAGACAAACTTCCTGATGTGGCAGCCGGCCTTTCGGGCGGATTGTGGACGAAGCAGGCAGAGGACAGGCTGTTAAAAAAGTAGAAAGCAAATTTTTCGAAGTGGAGCATAACTAATGAATAAGACTTTGGCCGATCTAATAAAAATATCGAACGCAGCAGGTAAGGACCCGACTTTTGTACAGGGCGGCGGGGGCAATACGTCAGTCAAAACCGATGACGGGAAATCCATGTACATCAAGGCCAGCGGTACGGCCCTTAAGGAAATGAATGCCAAAAAGGGATGGCGAAGGGTTAATCTCGATGCCGTCCGCAGCATTATTGATGATAAGTCATTGTTAAAACTTCCGGAGCAGAAAAGAGAAACTGAAGTTGTCAACAAGCTTTTGCTTGCCTGTAATGATAATGTTAAGGATGGTTCAAGACCATCGGTAGAAGCGCACCTTCATTCGTATCTTGATAAATGTGTTATACATCTGCACCCCAGTGCAGTTGGTGCGTACGTTAACGCCAAAGATGGCAAAGCCAATATTAAAAAGCTTTTCAAGGATGATAAATTTCCGCCTTTGTGGGTGCCGTACGCTGATCCGGGATTTTTACTGGCCAGGCGCATCTCAAAATTAACAGCCGATTATAAAGCAAAGTACGGAAAACCCCCGGCTGTGCTCTTTCTTGATAAGCACGGCTTGTTCGTTACAGCCGGAACCCCTTCAAATGCGCTTAAGACAACACGACAGGTTATCGCCAAATGCAATAAAAATCTAAAACAGCCAAAAGTTAAGATCAAAAACATTAGCAGACAAGCCGTATTCGATGCTAAACTATGTATTCGCAAAGCATATTTTGATGCGACCGGTCGATATGTAACGGTGAGTTATTTTTACGGTCAGGAAATTGAATCTTTCATGCGGGAAAAGAATGCTAAGGCAATGCTTACCGGCGGGCCGCTTGCTCCGGACGAACTTGTATATTCCAACGGACCGGCTATATGGGTTGATAAGTGCCGGACGGACGAGATATCTTCCAGGCTAAAGTTACAGGTTGCCAGGGGGAATAAACCTGCGATGGCATTTTTGGTTAAAGATCTTGGCCTGCTGGTAGTCGGTAAAAAAAATATTGCTCAAACCACAAGGGAGATCGCGGAAAGTTCCTTTTTTGTTCGGGCAAATGCTTATCGCTTAGGCGGCATAAAGGCCCTGACCAAAAAAGAGCAGGACTTTATAAACAAATGGGAATCGGAATCCTTCCGTAAGACCCTTGCCGGTGGTATAAGCGCGGGTAACTTACAGGGTCGCATTGCTGTTGTTACCGGTGCGGGCAGCGGTTTAGGAAGAAGTATTGCGATCGGTCTTGCAAGGGCAGGGGCTGTGGTAGCTGTTGCAGATATTGATGTTGTCGCAGCAGACCAGACCAGACAGACCATTGCAAAAGAGCTGTCTGATTCATCTGTAGCAGTTATTAAGTGCAATGTGACTGACGAGACGAGTGTTAACGTTGCTTTTGATTCCTTGCTTGATGAGTTTGGCGGACTTGATATTTTGGTTAATGCTGCAGGAGTTGCCCCCGCTGGCGCTCTCGTTGATCTGCCGGTTGATAAATGGCGTTTTGCACTTGAGGTGAACCTTACGGGCTATTTTCTCATGGCAAAGGCTGCCGCAAGGATAATGACCCAACAAGCTATGGGAGGCAGCATTATTAATCTAAGCTCCAAATCCGGCTTAGAGGCGAGTAAAAATAATTCACCTTACAACGCAACCAAAGCCGGCGAAATTCATATGGCACGCGGGTGGGCAATGGAACTCGGTCAGTTTGGCATAAGAGTTAATTCCGTTTGTCCCGGAAATGTGTTTGAAGGGTCAAAAATATGGAACCCGGCTTATATCAAGGTTTGCGCAAAAAAATACGGCATTAAGCCGGAGCAGGTAATACCCCACTACGTTAGCAAAACGATCTTGAATAAAGAGATCAAGGGTCAGGACATTGCCGATGCCGTTGTCTTTCTTGCTTCCGATAGGTCCAAAATGATCACCGGCCAGACCATGGTGGTCGATGCCGGCCAAGTGATGGTGCGTTAACCATCGAAAAACAAAAGTTAAAATTTAATGTGCTAGAACGGCCATGCCAGTTCGTGTGTATCCCTTACATCAACCTGCTCGACATGCCCGTCGGCAAATACCGCATTGGATACGCCGT
>JAFGKL010000022.1 GCA_016928585.1 Sedimentisphaerales bacterium | reverse complement strand
TAAAGTTTCAATATATCTTTCGGCATTGTCTCTATTGCCCACATTAAATAAGCCGTGCTGTTGACATGGTCATTTGCGTCAATCATATTAAACACCGGTTCAAATTCTTTTTCGATGCTGACAGTCGTTGGTTCCGGCAATTCGTCAAAGGTGGTTTCAATGACCCGTTTTTCACAGCAGGGCACTTGTCCGAGCGATCTGTCCGGTCGTTGCGGGCGTTTATTTTCAACATCTATCACGAGCCATGCGCTCGAAGCCGAAACGATCTGCTGCTCGTCCCTGCCAATTATCCGGATATCTCGCAATGCGAAGAGTTTTTGCCGGCCGCTCAGCCACGACTGTATCTTTAGTTGTTCCTGCCAGCGGGGGATCCTTTTTATCTTAATATGGAACCTTGCGGCGAACCAGACGAACCCCTTTTCTGCAAGGTCCTCTACTCCGATACCGATCCTTGCAGCGTGTTCGGCCGCAATGTCCTGAAGAAGGTCCATCAGCACCGTGGGCCGCATTTTTTTGTTTGCGTCAATCTGTGTTATGCTGACTGTATGTTCACTTGTTTTGATATGATCCATAAATTTAAGCCCTTGAATGCTATTTTTTTACTCATTAAACATTCCGTAGTCAATAAAATACTCTTTTTCGATGTTTTGTTCGGTTTTGATTTCTTGTTTTACTTTGATCTTTCATTGACTATAATGCCTTCCCTGAAAAGGAACTTAAAGGACAACATATGGTCGAACCTGAAGGTAAAAAACGGATATTTTTAAGTGCCTGTGAGGCAAGCGGCGACGCCCACTGTGCCAATTTGATAAAAGCGATAAAAGAGACTGTTTCTGCGATGTCTTCCAAATCCTCTGCAAAAGGTGCGGGAAATCAGCCGCTTGAGATCGAGTTTGTAGGGGTTGGGGGCAAAAAGATGGCCTCTGCCGGCTGTGATCTGATCGAGGACACGGTTCAAAGAGCGGCGATGATATACAATGTTTTCGGTCATATAGGCTATTACTACAAGCTTATTAAACGCATCAAAAACTACTTTAAGGAAAATCATGTTGACCTTGTGGTTGTGTGTGATTCACCCGCCTTTCATTTTCATATCGCCAAAGCCGCACGAAAAGCCAACGTAAAAGTTCTTTGGTATGTTGCTCCTCAGCTTTGGGCATGGGCTGCGTGGCGTGTCCGCAAGCTTAAGCGCAGGATCACCAAACTTGCCTGCATTTTGCCCTTTGAGAAAGATTGGTTTGGGAGCTACAAGATCGATACGACTTTTGTCGGCAATCCTATTTTTGACGATCTTTCTATCGATATTAATAATAGCTGTAAAAGTTACGCCGAGTTCGATCCCCGTACGGCGAAGATCGCTCTTTTTCCGGGATCAAGAAAGGCCGAGATAAAAAGCCTTTGGCGTCCTATGCAGAAAATTGTTACAAGGTTAAGGCAGCGCTGGCCAAACCTCGAAGTTACCGCTTCTGCTGTAGACGATACGGTTCTTGAGGAATTAAAGAAAAGCACTATGAAGGGGTTTAAGTGCACCTATACTACCGAACCGGTTGACATAACTTCCGCCAAGGCCGATCTTGCCCTTGTAGCAAGCGGAAGCGCTACTCTGCAAGTCGCTGCCGCAGGATGTCCAATGGTGATCATGTACCAGTCCAGCAAGCTTCTTTGGCACCTATTCGGTCAGTGGCTTATTAAGACAAGATTTCTTTCTCTGGTAAATATTCTTGCTCGCAAAGAACTTGTTAAAGAGTTTATGCCGTATTTTACATCTCTTGAGCCTATTTTTGGTAAATGCAGTGCGTTGCTTAATAATAAACACAGGCTTATTCGTCTTAGCCGAGACCTTGTTACTCTTGTAGAGCCCCTGGCAACCGGCAAGGCCTCCCAAAAAACCGCACAGCTTGCCCTGGGGATGTTTACAGCAACAGCAAATGGCGACCAGTAAAAATTAGAGTTTACCAATTTAGCTTTGATCAAAAGGGCCATTAATGTGTAAGGAAGATGGTATTAAGCTTTTCAAAGAAAATGATCTTAAAAGTATCCTGATCATTTTGTTAGCAGCTCTTTTGGTCGGTATATATCTTGCAGCAACCACAGTAGTCATATCCAAAGATGGCGTTTTCTATATCGAATCCGCCAAGAAATTATTAACCGTTCCTGTAGAGGTGATGAGAGAGCGACCCTGCGGTTATTCATATATGATACTTACCGCACACAGGATATTAAATTTAGTAAAGCCTGCGGGCTCTGTATACAGCTGGATATATTGTGCGCAGGCGGTAAACATGTCAACCCGGTTGATGTCTCTTGCGGTGTTATATTTTGTCGGTAAGTTTTTTGTAGGCGGTTCGAAGAGTTTTCTGGCGATGTTTATACTTGTATTGCTTCCTTACCCGGCGAAAATGGGCAGCGACGTTTTGCGTGAGTGGCCACATATGCTGTTTTTGTATGCAGGGTTACTTCAGATCATCCTTGGTGTTAAGCTTGAGAAGAGGTGGCTTTTTGGGACGGCGGGTTTAACCAGCGGGCTGGGTTTTCTTATTCGCCCGGAGTGCGCACAAATTGTAATCTATGGTATGATCTGGCTTTCGATCGTATTGATCAAGCCGGCAGTTGATAAAGACAGGCATAAAACGGTGCTTACGATGATCATACTCATAGCCGGTTTTTGTATTCCTGCGGTGCCTTATGTGCAAGCCAGCGGCAAGCTACTTCCTACAAAGCTGAAAGAGTTTTTAAGAAACGAACCTTCAGAAATCCAGAGCGGATCGATTGAAGAGGATGGTCGCAATGCAGTTTATACATGTTCGGTTTTAAGTGCTACGAAAGCTTCGGCCAAGCTGGCGGTACGAGTTAATGAGAATTTAATGTATTTTTTCACGCCGGCAGCGTTGATCGGCATTTATTGCTATTTGAAAAGGTCGAAAAATCTTTTCTGTGTTTTTTTGCCGGTTTCGCTGATCCTTTTTAATATAACAACCATGCATTTGCTATATTATAACTATGGCTATATGAGCAGAAGACACTGCCTGCCTTTAGTTGTTATGCTTGTATTTTTTGTTCCTGACGGATTGGAGCGATCCAGTCGGTGGCTAAAAGATAATGTATTTAAAAGATATTCGTTTGCTGAAGAGGGGGTGCGTAAGCTTTTTATTATTCTTCTTGTTTTGGGGGTAATAACAGGAATACCGAAACTTCTTGGTCATATTGGTTCCGACAAAGCGGGGTATATTGCAGCAGCAAAGTGGCTGAAGGAAAACTCTGAAGATGACGCAAGTGTTTATTCTTCAGATAAACGTATAGCTTTTTATGCTGAGCGTAAAATTTTAAGGCAATTATCCGAATCTAAAACTGCGCTTCATTTTTATTTAATAGAAATAACCGAAAAAGACGAAGAGCCGTCCTTTGCGGCCAAGGAAGGCTTTAGTAAAGAATACACAGGTTGGGTAGTGCCGAAATTGAAAGACAGACAGATAGTGATATACAAGAGAATACAAAACTTATGATCGTGCGAGATTTTTTTTGCCGGAGAAGATCTGGTAATACCATCCGAGTTTACAGGCGATCGCTTTTACGAGGAATTCCACGATCAAGGCCACTATATAATGGGGTTTTCGTTTTTTCCAAAATATTTTTATACCGCTTTTCAACATACTGATGCTGTATCCGCTGAGACTGGCCTTTTTCAGTATCTGTTTGTTGTCCGAAAAGAATCTGCCGATATTAAAATAACGCCTGAATATCAGGGATAATGAGGTCGGGTGACTGTGTCGAACTTTTGCTTCTGCGGAGTAATAAACCGAATAGCCGGCGGCAATGGCTTTAGCAGCGAAAAGCATATCTTCGTTTACAATTACATTGTCCTTGAAGCCTCCCAGTTTTTTGAAAATGGAACATCGAATTGCCAAACATGAATTAGAGCAGAAAAATGTTTTCAAACCAAGTTCGTCTATATTACTGTTGTTTTTTAGAATGGACTGTTCCGGGTAATTAAAATCTCTAGCGAAACACTCCAGCGGAGCAGCGTCGAGCCTTGCTATTTGACGACCATAACATATAGCAATATTTTCATCCTTTTTCATAGGCTCAATCAACTTGGCGATCATGTTTTCATCTATCGGTACAGCATCCTGAGTTAGAAATATTGCGAATTCATCTGAAACTTCCGCCACGGCCTGATTCCTTGTTGTGCCGTGATCAAATTTACTATGATCAATCCTGATCACTTCACAATTTTGATTTATTGCAGATTCGACGGTTTTATCAGTAGAGCCGGAATCAATTACAAGAATTTTATCAGGCTTCAAGGTTTGTTTTTGTAAACCGTCGAACAGCTTTAAAAATTCATCACCTGCATTATAAGTAAGAATGATGACCGTAACCAATTTAACCCCTGATTCTGGCGGACTCAACTGACAAACATGACGGAGTTGAACCATATTTTATTATCTCGCTAATTTTATTAATTTCTCGCAGGTACAAGATACTTTATTCCGGGTCAAAAAGCCAAATATTTTTCCGGGACAATTCGGGGGATTTATAATTTGCCCTGCCAAGGGCTCTTCAGGCTTCATATAGCGATTTTTTGAGCAGATACCGATAAATCAGGCTCTTGGAGCTCGTCTTCAATCGGTGTTGTCAAGTGGATCTTTCATAATTCAGTTATATTTGGAAGTTGAAGCCGCCTTTTGATCTAGCGAGAAAAGATGCATATTATCTTTTGAATGAGTTTATTTGCTGTTTTCCTTGCCAGAACCGGCCAAAAGCGGGCATTTGGGTCGTATTTTTTTATCATTTTGTAATGAGCCGTTACTCGTTTTTTTAATGAAAACAGGCTGTTTTTTGCGCCGACAGTGTTATTGCTATGCTGCCGATACAGAACGAGTTGATCGGTCAGGTATACTATTTTTCCGTGTTTTGCAACATTTATGGCTATCCACCAGTCATGCATGATGGCTTCCGGCGGTATTGGAGTCGAAACTGTTTTAGCTTTTTTATTTATCATGATCGTACATCCAGTCGCTACATTTTGCAGCATAACGCTGCTTACCTTATTACCGTTCAGAGGCAAGTTGCCCTGATATCTCCACATTGAGTCGGCTATTGTTTTCAGTCGATAATCCACTACCTTCAAATCAGAATGTACCAGTATAGGCTTGTCCGGGAGTGTTTTCTCGGCGGCTTTCATCAGATCGAATGTCGCTTCTATTTTTTTTGGCAGCCAAACGTCATCCTGGTCGCAGAACATAATATATTCGGCGTTTGAATTTTCCAGTAGGCGTTGAAAATTTAAGCAGGCGCCAAGACGACATCCATCGTTTTCAATCAGTTTTATCCTGTCGGGATATTTAGCTACGTAATCCTGTATGATATTAATTGTACCGTCGTCAGACGCATCATCCCGTACCAGGAGCATCCAATCCTGATTTGACTGTGCCAGAATAGAGTCTATCTGTTCGTTTAGATATTTTCGGCCGTTGCAGGTTGCTAATAAGATGTCTATGCTTTTATCGCTCATTACCAAACTTAAAAACTATTTAGAGGGGCAGTTTTTTTCTGATATATTTCAGAGAACTGTATAACTTAGGCCATCTGGCGGCAGCGGCCTTACATTTGATCTTAAATCTAGAAGGCAGCGGGCTGTCCGGGGTTGCCTGTTCTGAGAGTGCTATTGATCTAGAAAGTACGCCTGCGAGAAACTTGTAGTCCGGGCCCTTGATCTTGGGTTCATATGTGTTCCTTCGATATGATGCATGGTTCATTTCCAGGTGTATTCCCATTTTTTTTCCTATTTCAAACAGGTCGCTGCCGGGATGAGGCGTGTAGAATGCGGGCGAGCAATGATACGGTCTTATCTGCTCAAGCATGGATAGCGTTTCGAGAACCTCTTCATTGGTTTCTGTAGGCAGTCCGAGCATGTAGTTGGCCCATATTTTAATACCCAGTTTTCTGCAAATTTGTGCCGCTTCGAGATTTTGCTGTCTTGTGCAGCCTTTTCTGAGGAATTCAAGAACTCGGTCAGAGCCACTCTCAAAGCCGATGATACATAATTTCAAACCCGCATTGCGCAGGGCTTCAACCATATCCTGGTGCTTACAGATTATATCCGCCCTGGATTGTACAACAAATGGCTGCGTGAAACCTTCGGCTTTGTATTGTTTGCAAAATTCCATTACCCACTGGCGATCTTCAGTTAAGCAATCATCGTGAATCATGAAAGAATTGAAATGATAACGGTCATGCAGATATTTTAATTCATTGATTACATTTGTTACAGAGCGTCGGCGAACTTTTTTTCCGAACATAATTCTTTCAGCCGGCTGACAATAATTGCAGTTATATCTACAGCCCCGTCCTGCTATCAAAGTGACAAACGGGGCCTCCAGAAATGGTACAAAGGGTTCTTCCTGAGACTCAAACAAATCACGATCCGCCCAAGGGGACTCGTCTAGGTTTTCCAAACGGCGGCCTTCTACGACCTTAGGTAAAGTTTTGCCATCAGCGATATCGTTCAGCATTTTCGGGAATGTGATCTCAGCTTCGCCTCTTACTACATGATCGATACACAGCAAAGGTTCCAGTTCTTCGGGACAGATGGACGGATGTGGGCCGCCTACGAAAACTTTCGATGCCGGCTTTATCTGTTTTATAATCTCTGCGGCCTTAACAGCGGCATCGTAGTCAACACTCATCATTGTAATGCCCACTATCTGTCCGGCGTTATCTTTTA
>JAFGKL010000021.1 GCA_016928585.1 Sedimentisphaerales bacterium | reverse complement strand
TTTATCTGTCTATAAGAGGTCGTATAAGCGAGGTCCAGAGCTCATAACCTTTTTCATTCATATGCAATCCATCAGGCCGAAATATTTCCTTAATTGGCTTGCCGGAAGGATCCAGCATTACTGTTGATACATCGACAAAATACATATTTTTCTGTTTTTTAGAATAGTTGCTGATGAGTTCATTTGCTTTTTGCATTTGCGGCCAAATCTCCCACCGGGCAATGCTTGGTTTGATCGAAACACAAATAAGCCTTGTTTCGGGCAATGCCTTGCGTATTTTTATCGCAAAGGCCTTGAAGTTCACAAAGATCATTTCAGGGGTCTTTCCGTCCGCAGTATCATTATCGCCTGCGTAAAAAACAATTGTTTTTGGTTTATAGGGGATGATTATGCTCTCTGCGTAATACCATGAATCGTTTATTTGCGATCCGCCAAAACCCCGATTTATATTTTCAATGTCAGGAAACCACTTTTTAGTGTTCCATCCCACAATACTAGAACTGCCTACAAAAAGCGTTGCGTTTTGCGGAGGGGGATTTTTAATATCCTGTTCCTTGAATTTATCTATTGTTTCCTTCCACCTGGTTGGATGAACAAAATCCTCTAATGATTTATTATGGAGAGCCATTTCCTTGTCATTAAGACCCTGATTGTCCGTACATCCAATAAAACATACGGACAGAAACAGGCATACGCCGGTAATAGCAATCGTTCTAATTTTCTCTGAATTGGTCAATTATATCTCCCATTTTATTATTATTATAAAGTTGAACAAGTACTTACATACGAATTGTATGCATTATGCTTTTTACTTCAAGCATAAAAATATTAAATTTTTCACTGCAGCACGGCAATCATAACTTCTTTTTAAAAAAGGAGTTATGATTTTTCTCTTATAATAAGCCATGTCTTAATTATAATAATTTCAAATTATATTGGAAAATTTTTATTGACAAAAATCACGATAAGTGCCATAATCATGTTGTTAAAGCACTTGCACTAATGTATTCATGTGTGGAGAGAAGATCTTGGCCGATGGAATATCCAGTTTGAAAGATGTTGCTAGAGCGGCAAATGTGTCTGTTCCAACCGCGTCAAGAATTCTTCGAAGGAAGGGGATTGCAAGATTTTCCGAGGAAACCTGTGAGAGGGTCTTACAGGCAGCAGCTCGACTTCGTTATCGGCCGAATATGCTTGTGAAAGGCCTTCAGACCGGGCTCACTAACACTGTTGGAGTGATGGTGCCGCCATTTGACTCTTATTGGTCTTCTATTCTTTATGGTATCCATGACACTCTTATCTCTCTTGACTATGTACCGATCGTCCTCTGGGTATGGCACAGAGATGATTATAGCGGCAAGGAGCCGTTTGATAATCTTGAGCCGGTACACCGCCTAATTGACCGTCGTATTGATGGCGCAATACTATGGCCCCCGGTAACACCGGAGTATTATGGCCATCATGAGGAGCTTGCCTCTCGTAACATACCTGTTGTTACAATTGACCACGAATTGCCATCACAATATGGTGCCGACTCAATAACAACCAACGAAGAGCTTGGTGCTCGGATTGTTGCCGATCACCTGATTAAACTTGGACACCGCAGGATAGCGCATCTTGGTGATGTAGGGCTTGATACATACAGTTGGTCGCAAGGCAGACGTAAGTACTTCGAGCAGCAGATAGCTAAAGTACCTGGTACTTCCTGTATTATCAGTGAAAGAGATAAAAAAGTTGATGGTATTGAGGTCGCAAAAAAAATACTTACGGCAAAGCCAAGGCCGACAGCGGTTTACGCTGCGAATGACCTTCTTGCACGTTATGTGTACTTGGCCGCAGCCGAGCTGAATCTACGAATCCCAGAAGATGTTTCCGTTGTGGGTTTTGCAGACCTTGATTTTGCGCCACTTATGGTGCCACCGTTAACAACCGTTCGTCAGAAAGGTTATGAAATTGGCTGTAAAGCTGCCCGGCTTTTACTGTCACGTATTCAGGGTAAATTTGTTGAAAGTGAAAATGGGAGTATAAAAATGGATTGTGAATTGGTTGTGCGAGGCTCCACCGCGCCCGTACCGCGGAATTCATAAGCGTTTAGTTATTGAGATATCTAAATTTACAGAAGAAGTTTAATAAAGAGGAGGTAAATTATGAACTATAAGTCTATAAGTAATGTTGTCTTGATAATTTTTTTGCTGACGGTAATTTTCAGTGCCAACGCATTTTGTGCGGAAAAGTTGCTCGAATGGAAATTTGAAAACAATCTAATTGATACCAGCGGAAATGGTATTGACGGTACCGAATTCAATTCACCTGCCTACACTTCGGATGGTGCATTGGATTATGCACTTGTAAGTGATGGTACCGACTGTGCATATGTTCTGGATGAGGGTATGGACCCCAATGCATATTTTCCGGTTGATCCCAATGCGACCTGGACGGTTAACGCATGGGTTTATCTGGATGCCCAGCCCAACAATTGGGACGTTATGTGGGCAATGGGTGCCAAACCATCAGGTAACGGGACTGCGATTTCAAGATCGATATACTGCAATTCTATAGGTAATATAGTTTTCACTGACGGCTCAGGCCTGGGCGGGCATTATCTGGTCACGAGTGCGCCATGGGATCCAAACAGCTGGCAGATGATAACCACAACATATGACGGTACAGACGTGAGGGTTTATAAAAACGCTTCACTTGTCGGCATAATGGCTTTTGCTTTTGCTGATGCTCCCCGCGAATTCAGGATTCCCAGCAATCCGGGGTGGGGCACTTATATGGCGGGTAGATTCGATGAATTGACTATATGGGACGATGCTCTTACACAGACTGAAATCTTTGATCTCGTCATTCCGGGCGTATTACCTGAGGGTACGCTTTCTACAGAGGTTGTTTACTACGAAATGGGTGATCCAAATGAGGGCGGCGTGTTGCCAGACCATTCCGGCAACGGCAATGACGGTCTGTTTGAAACGAATTCAGGTACTGTTCCGGAGTGGGTCAATCCCGGCGTTATTGGTGACTGTCTGACTTTTGATGGCGGACAGAAAATAAAGGTGCCGGCTACTGTTTCACAAAACATTCAGTTTTCTGTAGCATTTTACTTTAAGGCAGGTTGGCAACCGTATACCAGTGCCTTCTATCACGAAAAAGGTACTAACGGAAGCGAATTTGTAATCCGGGCTGATTCCAGTACTTTACAGGTATTCAGCAAGGATCAATATTGGAGTATGGTTTTTTATATGGCCGTAGACTTTAGTGCCTACCTTAACGGCACATGGAACCACATGGCAGTTTCTTCCGACGGACAAGTTGTAACTCTGTATGTTAATGGCGAGATTATCGAAACCGCTGAGTACCAGAGATCCGATGACAAAACTGCAATGACAGGCTCCATTGGTTACAAGATAGATGACGGCGGATATCTGGGCTCATGGGGCGACATCGCTTACATCGACGAGTTCCAGTCGTTTAAAGGTGTACTAACTCAGTCCCAGGTGCAGGCAATGATCGCCAATGGTAATTTTGATCTCGATCTGGATGTTGATATTGATGACCTTCGTATAATAGCAAGCGATTGGTTGGACGATGAGACTGCTTCGGCAGGTAGCCAGCTGGTTATCGACGACTTTGAGCTGGGTGTCGCCGGATGGCAGGTTCATGTCAGTACGACATATCCGGGAACAGGCACCATCTCTTCGACAACAAATGCTTACTCAGGTGTCGGGGCTATGCGTTGGGATTACGATTTGCCCGCAACAGTCGAAAACAACAATTACACCGCTGTAGAAACCGATCTTGGTGCAGGCACGGATCTGTCAGGCTATGACCAGA
The DNA here is from genome assembly GCA_016928585.1 of Sedimentisphaerales bacterium. Lineage (GTDB taxonomy): Bacteria > Planctomycetota > Phycisphaerae > Sedimentisphaerales > Anaerohalosphaeraceae > JAFGKL01. The sequence continues at coordinate 18,643 of JAFGKL010000021.1, read as the reverse complement.
TGAGTCTTGAACTTTACCGTCACGCCGGCAACACTGCCGAGAGCCTCCTCTATGTTATATTTGTCGATACAACTGAGACTACAATAGCTGAGGCATGGATACAGGGAAGCAATTGTGTTTCTGAGCCTGCTGACGAGTGGGATACATGGCTGATAGATCTTGACGACCTTAAAGGCCCACAGGGAAGCGGTTCGCGAGATAGTTCTGTGCTTACAGACATCCGGTATATACTGATAGGTTGCGGCAGTTGGGAAAGAAACGATGCCCGAACCGGAACTATCGATATTGACGATGTTAAACTGGCAGTTGCACCGGTCTGTTCGGAAGATCAGATAACAGATATAAATGGCGACTGCAAAGTAAACCTGATAGATCTGGCTGAGTTTGCTATTAATTGGCTGGTTGGAGTTAACTAAGAAATCAAGGGATATTGTTTGCTTGTAAGTTTATGGAAAATTTGAAAGGTATGAAATGAGGATTCGCAAAGCGTTTACATTGATCGAGCTTTTAGTTGTAATCTCGATTATTGCGTTACTTTTATCAATACTGATGCCTGCTTTGTCAAAAGTCAAAGAGCAGGGAAGAATGACTATATGTCGAAGTAATGAAAAAGGCCTTGTTTTAGGTGCTATTCTTTGGTCCGAGGACCACGATGACTGGGCCATAGCTACCGACTGGTTCAAACCTGAAGGTGAGAATGAAACCGAAAGCGCACTAGGTCCATACCTTGATGCGATTGGCGGAGCAAAGGGCCAAGAAAAGGGCATTTTCGCTTGCCCAAGTGCAGCGCAGACGGAATTCTTCCATGTTGACCCTAGTTATGAAACAGACGAAAGAAAATTCACCTATGCCGTCAACGGTTACATAACCCTGAACATGACGGCTGACAGTGAAGGAAGTCCCGGAAGAAGCGGTCCAAGTACCGGCGGCAGATCGGGCGTAGGGAGTGTGTACTGGACTGAGCATGGAGTTACCAAGATGTCAGATATAAGAATGCCCTCAACGACGGCCTTCTTTATAGACCATGAATACTATTTTGCGGTGAGATGGACCTTTGATCCGACCAGACCTTTGTCAGATTTTCCCGATAATTATAGATTTGCGACAAGATGGCACAAGAAAAAGCCCAATGAAGACTATGGTGTGGGTAATATCGGATGGGTCGATGGTCACGTTTCAGTAGAACCGTCAGACTTTGCAGATAAGAAGGAGGTCGGCGGCGAAACTAAATACAGATGGAAATACTATTTTTATGACCATTAATTTATGCATTGGTCCTTAGACTTGGTGGTTGGAGTGATGGAAACTAGAGAGTTGACAATTATTTGCAGTATTGTCTGTATGGCTTATCCTGCCGTTGCGATGACGTTTGATGCAGGCAACGTGTCCCATGAGTTTCTTGGATTTGGCGCACAGATATGGCCGGGCGATATGCGTGTGGGGACGATCTTTACGGATCTAAATATGAAATACGCCCGCATGTGCCCCGGCGGATGCAGCAATCCACCCACCGATGCCACACAGGCGCAAATGGATGCTTACGTAGATTCTGAGTACAACGGTACCACCAGGGGTAATATTATTACCGCATCACTGCAAATGGCCGAGAATATTGATATTCAGGTGATATTGAATATGTTCGGAGGACCGGCAGCATGGCTCGATACAGGCAATCGCCTTAAAAGTGAAAACTTTGATGATTTTGCACGGCTTTGGGCTTCCCAGGTTTACTTTTTCAAAAGTTGCGGACTGCGTATCAACTACATCGAGCTTGCCAATGAACCTGAGGGCGACTGGAATATTTACATTCCAGGCACCGATTACAACACCGTTGTTAAACTTGTACGTCAGGAACTTGACAATCGAGGATTAACCGATGTGGGTATTGTTGGACCGGGACTTGCATATCTTTATCACGGTCCGACCTGGATAAGTGCTCTTGACAGTGATGGCAAGGCCGCTTTGGCGTGCTGGTCAACACATGCCTGGGACGAAGGATGGGGTCATACTGATGCATTGCCGAGTTTTCTTGATCAGCGGTGGCAGGATTACTTTGGTGCAGCTGTAGACAGTGCCGACCCTACACATAGCAAACCGGTTGTTGTTACCGAATATGCTACCGGTGTGCGAACTTATAACGGCGTAACGTATCAAGACAATGAAGTTGGTGAGACAAGTCAGTTCGCTCAGCGTTGCTATGAAAACTCGTTAACTCTGGTAAATAACGGAGCGAACGTACTTTGTTACTGGGAAGCTGCGAATCAATATTGGCAAGACGACCCTGACCAGGCTCTGTATGGATTAATGCGTACTGATTCGAGCCTGAGACCTGTGTATTTTGCATTCTCGACACTCGCCCCGTATATACCAAATGACGCTATGGTGATAAGTAAGACCTGGGACGATCCACTTATCAGCGCGGCAGGCTTTATCGGTGATAATCATCTGGTGCTGGCTTTTGCCAACAGCACTGCCAGTATAGTAAATCGCACTGTGGGTATAACAGGAATAACAAGCTTTGCCGCCACATCGGCCCTGGCATTTGAATCAGGCGCGGTTGTCAACAAGCTCTCTCAGGTAAACTTCGATTATGATCTGAGCAGTATGGATATTACTTTGGCACCAGAGAGCACACTTACAATTGTAGCAACAGTTAATGAATGTACTGTCAAAGCTATGGGTGATCTTAATGGAGACTGCTATACTAAACTCGACGATTACAGCATAGTTGCTGCTGATTGGCTGGAAGATAACTATGTTGCCGAACTAGAGGTTATAGAAGACTTCGAAAGTTACGCCGATGATAGCTGGCTACAGGCCGCGTGGGTGATGAACATGTCTTCCGACATTACGGGGGAGACACTGGTAAACGATCCTGGCGTGTTGAACGGCAGCAACTGCATGCTGATCACAAGCGAGCAAAACGTGATGTGGACCCAGACAAAGTTAGCCCTGCCTGGTGCTGTACACAACGTTCACGGTGTAAACCTTACTTATCCGGGTTACACTGCGATAAGCATGACGTTTGCTATTCCACCCAATGATGGCCAACCGCCGTGGGGTTATATTGGTGGTTCAGGCGGCGACGTCTTCCTGAGCATGTATGATTGCTGGGGTCAGAAGGTATTCAGTGCCAGTTACCCCGGTGATGTTACACCGAGCGGCACCGGGTGGCCCAACGGTATTGTCTGGGAGCTTGATTTTGCCACCTATACAGAGTCCGGAATGAACCTCGAGAATGTGGAACAGATTACTGTTGGCTACAACAATGGCTGGTATGGCAACGGAGGGATGTTTGTCGATGATATTGTTGTCTACAACAGTAGCAGCCTCGTTTGTCAGGGCGAGCCTGCCGGTGATGTCAATCAGGATTGTGTAGTCGATTTTAGTGATATTTTAGTACTTAGTGAGAATTGGTTGAGGTGTGTGTTAGTTGAAGGAACATAGTATTAGTTGAAAGCCCTGATTTTGTGGGAAGAGTTTATTAATTTTTTTGTAGGAGGAGTTAAGATGAAAAAGTTTATGGTTTTATTGCTAGTGCTTGGCATTAGCGCGGCAAACGCTGCTGTAGTGATGTTGGATGACTTCGAAGGTTATGCCGATGACGCTGCTCTGCAGGCGGCATGGGTAATGAATACAGGTTCCGACATTACGACGGAAACACTGGAACCTGTGTTGAACGGTAACAGCATGCTAATCACGAATGCTGCCCAGGGTCCGGCTTATTACAGCCAGACAAAGTTGACCCTGCCAGGTGCTGTACACGATGTTCATGGTGTAAACCTTACTTATCCGGGTTACACTGCGATCACTATGACATTTGCCATTCCGCCGAATGGCAGCACTCCGCCGTATGAAAATCTTGGTGGTTCGGGCGGCGATGTCTTCCTGAGCATGTATGATTGCTGGGGCCAGAAGGTCTTCAGTGCCAGTTACGACGGCAGCGTTACACCGAGCGGCACCGGATGGCCTAATGGTATCGCCTGGGAGATGGATTTTGCTACCTTTACGGTAAGCGGAATGAATCTCGAGAACGTAGAACAGATTACTGTTGGCTACAACAGTAGTTACTATGGCGCCGGCGCTATGTTTGTCGATGACGTTGGCTTTGTTATTCCTGAGCCGGCAACGCTTGTCATACTTGGTCTTGGCGGTCTTTTGATCAGAAGAAAAAGGTAAGGTAAATTTAATATGAAAAGAGAAGGTGTCGAAGTTAATTTTGACACCTTCTCTATCATAAAATAAGCGCAGTAATAAATATTGCGAAAAGGACTTACTGATGCGGGTGGTTTGCGTCTGTTGGTTTGTAAGACAAGCTAATGTAGCGATGTCTACAAAACGCTTATCGCGCATTCCAATGCAGATCTGCTCCCTGCAAATTCAGGATTCCCGGCAATCCGGGAGAAGTTGCATCTCACGGCTCCGGGAACATTTAATAAAAGATATACGAAGAAATTAATTTATACTTTACCTCTGTTTTTCTTATACTTGCGGCGTACTTATGGGGTGGTGGCTGTATCCATTGGAGATGGTAAGGTAGTATGTGGCAGATCGACTGTCGCTATGCATAATAAGGATAGGACTGTATTTTTCAAATGCCGCAATCCACTCTTGAGTAAAGAACTTTTGATGTTCGTTTATAAAAGACATGTTATCTAAATGGAGTGACACAATGGGATATCTTGGAATACCTGACTACTGTATCATTGCAATCTACTTTTTATCTTTGCTGGGATTAGGTGTTTATCTTAGCAAAATGGCTTCCGCCAGTCTTGATGATTATTTCCTTGCGGGCCGAAAATTGCCATGGTGGGTATTGGGAATCTCCGGTATGGGATGGTCGGTCGATGTAACCGGTACAATGCTGATTGTTTCCCTGCTCTATCTGCTGGGCCCCCGTGGCCTATTTATCGAATTTCGCGGCGGTGTTCCGTTGGGGCTAGTCTTTACGATGATATGGACAGGCAAGTGGCATAGACGTTCCGGTTGTATGACCGGTGCAGAGTGGATGTCTTTCAGATTCGGCAATTGCGTAGGGGCTAATTTTGCAAGGATCGCCAAAGTTGTTGCGCTTATCGTGTTTACAATTGGGATGCTCGTCTACACCATCAAGGGGGTCGGGATGTTTTTCTCAATGTTCATACCCTTGTCGCCGCTGCAGTGTTCCCTGATTATGATCGGCATTACGACGATTTATACCATTATGTCAGGTTTTTATGGTGTCGTGATTTCCGATTTACTTCAGTGCGGATTAATATTGATCGGTATGGCTTTCGTTGTGATACTGGCAGTGTTGAAGATCAGCGGCAGTGACGGCGATTTGGCCGGACTGACTCAAACGATCACACATTGCGGCCAATGGCTCTCTTCGTTTCCGCAGCGAGTCGCAGAAATGCCTAAAGGCTATGAGGCCTATGAGACATTGTTTATGTTCACTATTTTTCTGTTGCTTCGCAATATAATAATGGGATTTGGAACAGGCGATGACCCCCAGTATTTCGCTGCAAAAAACGAGCGTGAATGCGGTAAAATTGCTTGTTGGTGGATGACATTGAGTACGTTCCGCTGGCCAATGATGATTAGCTATGCAGTGCTTGGCCTGTTTCTTGTTAAAGGGATGTTCCCGGACCAGGCGGTTCTGGGGCAGGCGGCAATACTGATTAAACAGCATCTTCCGGATGTAACACAGCCCACATGGGTTGATTCTCTGACACATATCATCAACAATCCTTCCGCTTATCCTGCCGATTTTATGGCCAGCCTGAAGGCATTGCTTGGTTCCGACTGGATTTCAAAGCTTCACATGCTTAGTTTCGATGGAACAGTGAATGCTGAAAAGATAATGCCGGCTGTCCTGCTTTATGGTATCCCGGCCGGCCTTAAAGGTCTTATTATGGTATCATTGATTGCCGCGAGCATGTCAACGTTTGACGTTACGATCAATAAGGCGGCTTCGTTTTTTACAAAAGATATTTACCAGCGGTACCTGCGTCCCCACGCAATTCATAAAGAGTTGATGTTCGCTACTTATACGTTCACGATTGCTTTGGTAGCCGTCAGTTTCATTATGACTTATACCGTAAAAAGCATAAACGATATATGGGGCTGGATTACAATGGGTCTTGTTTCCGGTCTTTCGGTCCCTTCTCTGCTTAAGATGTACTGGTGGCGTTTTAACGGCGGTGGTTTTGCCATTGGTACAATCGCCGGCTGCCTCGGTGCTGTTGTGCAGAGACTTTTCTGGCCGGAGCTCCCCGAACAATGGCAGTTTGTCATCCTTACGCTTTTCACGGCCGTTTGTACGATCATAGGCACCTATTTGACCAAGCCTACCGATGGCGCCGTACTGGAAAACTTCTATCGAATCACTAGACCTTTTGGTTTCTGGAAACCGTTACAGCACGTACTATCTGAAGATGCAAAACAGAAGATGAAAAAAGAACATCGAAACGACCTGCTTGCAGTGCCATTTGTGGCAACCTGGCTGGTAACAATGTTCCTGATGCCAATGCAGTTAATTATAAAACAGTATCATGCATTTTTTATCACACTGGGCCTCTTTATTGTCAGCATAGTTTTTATATACATCTTTTGGTTCAGGAACCTTCCGGACAAAGACATTACGAATTTACAGCAATTAACCCAGGAAGCCAAATAGTTGGCAAAAAGAAAGTTGTTTATGAAAAAAGCCACAAGATCAGCATTTTGCACTGTTTTGGTTATGGCAGCAATTTATTTGGCGATCGGACAGTGTCAAGCCATGACAAGCGGCTATTCTGTTGCTGTGCTGAAAGATGATGTAAACGGTCCTTTAAAAGCAATGATAGCTGACAAGATTTTGCCGGCTTTAAATAAGAATGGTTTTGCTGCTGAATATATTACCTATGAAGATCTTTGCAGCGAAGGCGGTTTGGATAAATATGATTGTTTAGTCCTTACTGACAGTACTCGTTTTCCGGTTGCTGGCCGTGATAATTTGTTAGCTTTCCTCAAAAGAGGTTCGGATATGGTTCTGCTGGGTGGGATGGCTTTTAAAGATAATCTTTGGCTAATAGACAATAAGTGGGGAACAGCAAAACAGCATCTTCAAAGAATGAAAAACCCGGACAATGTCAAATCCCGCAAAATACTTTTTGATTTCGAAAATGTTGACTGGCAAAAATGGAAAAGAGGCGCAACTAAAAAAGAAAATCCAAGTGTGCTGCTCTCAGAAAAGGGGCTCGTTGGCAATTGTATGAAGATGGAGATTAAAAATATTTCAGAATGGGAGTGGGACAATTTTATTTCTACGGTGCTGGAGAAGATACCTGCGAGCCATAATGCTTTTGTTTTTCAGGCACGAGCTGACGCACAAACAAAACATCTGGTTTTTGAGGTGATCGAAAAGGATGGGTCACGTTGGATCAGTTCGGTAGAGATTACACCGGATTGGAAAGAATATGTTGTTGTGCTTGAAGACTTTAAACTTTTCGAACAGGGTTCATATGGAAAACAGAAGGATACCGAATTAAACGTTGCGGATATTAATGAGATCTCTCTCGGCCTTGCTCACGGCATAAAGCCCCATTTACCTGGCGATCACACTATATGGATAGACCAGTTCACAACCGGAGTACTGGAGTTACCCTTTGATAAAGATATAAAACCGCTCGGGTTACCGATCTTCGAGGGCCGCGATATTTATTGTTATAAAGATTCCCCCTATATAACTACATATGAAAAACAGGATATACTTAAGACCAGGCTGAAGATGCCCAGTTGCTATGCTGGCATTTCTGCGATCGCTTTTGAATACCCGGAAGTCTCAAGATACATCCCATTATTAAGTGTGCAGGACAAATATTTCCGAAACGTTGGTTTTGCTTCCGGCTTGATTGTCAACTATGCCGGCGATTTCAAAAATAGCAACTGGTTGTTATTTGGACTTGATTCTACGAGCTTTTATTGCAGCAATGAATTCCTGGGTATGACTGTTGAGCTTCTAACCAAAATGAAAAAAGGAGAGCTTTCTGCTAAGTTTGCAGAAGAGGACGGCATTAATGAGAAGAAATGTCTTTCTGTTGTTTCACCTGCGCCGGCTGATTTTATCAAACTAAGCAAGGATAAAAAACATTTTCTTTTGCCCGATGGCAGAAAATTTTTCGCCTTGGGATGCAATTATATAGGTCCGTTTGAAAGAAAATGTGAGTATGGCGAAGACTATTTCAGTTCAAAACGATTAGAGGAGGATTTTAAAAAAGCAAAAGATGCCGGAATTAATGCATTCAGGTTCTGGAACTTTCGTATTGAAAATTACCCAGAGAGATTGAAGACGATAATAGAATTAGCAAGAAAATATCAAATATATCTAATATTAAGTCCAAGATCGCATCCGTTGCCAACGGATAAGGAACTGATAGAAGTTTTTCAAAAAAATGCAATACTTTTGAGTAATGAGACCATTGTACTGGGTTATGATCTGATGAATGAGCCGTACGTAACAACAGTCGGCTCTATAAGCGTTAATGGCGAGCGATCTGAAATACTAAAGCATAATGTTTACGAGAAATACTCGACGGGCTATTTTGATAAAAAGTGGGTCGATAAGCTTGCCCAGAAACGTGATTGGCCGGAACTTGGCGACTGGATACAAGGCAGCGATGTATTAAATCTTTATGCTGCCCATGAAATAGCGAAGAAATATATTGAAAAATATAATCCTCCTCAGGATTATTCCTGCCTTTACGGTTTTGACGGCAAATTGCCAATAGAGGCTGATTATAAAGAGTTCATTTCCGCTCTTGATAAGACATTCAAGGACTGGATACTTTTCCACAAAGAAGCGATTCATCAGTTCGATAACAATCATTTTATTACTGTTGGTTATAATACGTCTTTAGCGGCACTGCCCGCCAATAGTCTGCTCGATTTTATTTCTCACCACATTTACCAGATGCCTTATTCATACGAGGATATGCAGAAAAGTGTTACTACTTTTGACCGCTTGAGGGCATTTTGGCCTGACAAACCGATTACCATTGGTGAATTTGGTTTTACATCAGGATTAAAACTGTCTGATAGTACGTATCTTGATCCGTACACTTCAAGCGTTGCTGAGATGATGGTGTTTTTGTATGCCTTTTCAAACGACTATTCAGGAGCTTATCTCTGGATGCTTTCAGAGTGGCCCATCGCGAACATCAAATATAATGCACCGTGGATATCACCGGACAGGCACATATATGAATCCCGTTTTGGGATGTATAGCTATGATGGCACTGCCACGGGAAAACCAAAACCGATAACACATGCTACGAAATTCTTCAGAAAATATATCGATACTCATGAGCCTGGAAGTGGAAACTTGGCGATTATCCAGGCAGACACGCCTGTAAAAACAAGTTATCTATTTACTGATAAAGATGCTTTGTTCGTAGGAAATACAAAATATTCTTCCGAGAGATTGGAATTCCAAAACTCATTTCCTGTCAACGTTATGTTAAGTTGGGATGCCGAACAGTTGAAAGCTGTGGCAACAGCTGATGTTGAAGTTACTATTGACTTGTCTAAATTTGGTTTTTCCAATATTTCTGACATTAAAATAGATGGGCCATACGATGAACTTGTAAAAGTAGGTAGCACTGTTAAGTTAAAACTGTTCGAAGGACAGACAGTGAATTTTTCTTGGTAAAGGAGCTTCATGAAACTAAAGAGATATGAAAATAATCCAATTTTAGCACCCAATCCGGCTAACAAATGGGAAAATTTGGTTACGACCAATCCTACAGCGTGGTATGATCTACAGGACAAGGAAGTAAAACTCATTTACCGTGCTGCTGGTGATGATAGTCATCATACTATCCACATTGGTCTTGCTGTAAGCAAAAACGGTTATGATTTTACACGTCAAGGCGATACCCCGATTTTTTCACCGGTTAAAGATGCTAATCTTGGCAGTATTGAAGACCCGCGAATCGTAAAAATAGATGACTTGTTTTATATAACCTTTGCTTATCGTCCACTTGCCCCGGGAAAATATTGGATAGAACCTGATGACCGGGAATATAATCCGCCTGTCTTTTGTTCCGGATTTCCAAGAATAATACGTGAAAATCTCTCGGGTACCGGACTCCTTATTTCTCCGGATCTTAAGCAGTTTACTTATGTTGGAAATCTCACAAATCCCGCCTATGATGACAGAGACGTAATACTTTTTCCCGAGAAGATCGCCGGTAAATATGTCACTTTGCACAGGCCGATGGAATGGGCTGGTAAAGAATACGGCACAGAATATCCATCTATGTGGATAGCATTCAGTGATGATCTGCTTGAGTGGAAAGAGCTTAAATTGCTGGCAAAAGGAAAATATGATTGGGAATCTAAGATCGGCGGCTCAACCCCGCCTATCAAAACCGAGCGGGGATGGCTGGTGCTTTATCATGCTGTTGGCGAAGATAGCTACTATCGCCTTGGGGCAATGCTGCTCGACTTGGAAGATCCTCTAAAGGTCCTGCACCGCACAAAAGACTGGCTGCTACAACCGGAAGAACCTTACGAAACAGAAGGTTTATATAATGGTGTTGTATTCCCCTGCGGGAACATCGTCATTGACAATACATTGTTCGTATACTACGGAGGAGCAGACAAATATGTTTGTCTGGCTACCTGTCAGCTTGATGAATTGCTCGATTACTTATGTTCATATTAACCTTAAGCTTGTCAAAATGATGACGGCTAAAACCAGGAGTCTTTTAGAAGTCACTGAAACTGTTGAGGCGGGCTTTGGAATGACAGACAGGAAAAGAGTTTCTATGTAGCATTTAGCAGCGTAGACGAGCCTCAGGGCCTTATAGTAATGTGCAAAAAAACAGCCGATGTCATTAGGAGGCACCGGCTGTAAATCTAATGGGCCCAGAAGGATTCGAACCTTCGACCAATGGATTATGAGTCCACTGCTCTAACCGCTGAGCTACGGGCCCTTACTGCTTCAAACAAAAAATCTTACCATTTCCAATTATCAACTTTAAGCTTGGCCGGCAGGGGATTTTAACTTCCAATCCCCCATTTTCGAGTGATTTTGACGGTCAGCCCAAAGCAGAATAGTAATAAAAGGGTAATTTTCTGCACACTTTACATACGACTGGTCGATATTTCAAGAAGATTAATAGAAAAATACGCCTAATTTCAACTTATAAGGGGTTTTTGCGGCAGGGCAGGCTGTAGATATTGAGTGTGCGTATATGCGGAAGGAACCGGCTAAATGACAGGGAGAATACCAAAAGTCGTAGTGATGGGTCCGGGATATGTTGATATTGCGATAAAGTGCGATCAGTTCCCCGGTCCAGGTGAAGTGGTAGAGGGTTCAGGCTTTTCCTGCGTGCCAACCGGTTCTGGTACCAATATGGCGATAGAGGCAGCCCGCTGCGGCTGTGAAACCTACCTTATAGGTAAAGTTGGTGATGATCATTTTGGCCAGGTTCTTAGAGAAAATCTTCAAAAGAATAAAGTGAACACGGACTTTCTTTATAAAGCCAACGCGATAAACACCGGCATAATAGTCGGTATGTCCGATTCGATAGGGGAGAACTGCGGCTGTATCTCGACCGGAGCCAATCGCGCCTTAGCTCCTGACGAGATTGAATGTGCGCTTGCCGAACAATTGATAAGCTCCAGCGATGTATGCCTTATTGACGACGGTGTGCCTCAGCGAGTGGCGGTAACCGCCATAAGACTTGCAAGCGGTTATTCAACGAAGGTGATCCTTAATGCCGGGCTGTCGGTTAGCGAATCGGGAGAGCTGATCGAGCCGGACTGGCCGATGGAGTTTTATTCTGTGAATCTTCTTATTCCAAAGTTGGCAAATTATACGGCGGCGGAGTCCGGAGCGGGGAATGTTCATCGGCTAAAACTTATAGGTTCGGAACTTATAGCGGGCGGAGTTGGATGCGTTGTGATAAGCATAGGGCAAAGAGGGACACTGATCATCGATAGGCAGGGGAGCGAGCAATTACCGGCTTTCGAGCTTGATCTGGCGGACCATACAGGATCGGAGGATGCGTTTGCAGGGGCATTGGCAGCTTCCTGCGGTGCGGGTGACAGTCCTAAAGATGCGGCAAAATTTGCATCTGCGGCGGAGGCATTGGCAGCATCGAAGTATGGCTTGCAGGAATCACTGCCTAGCAGGGAAGAGATCATCGAACTTCTTCAAAAACAATCTGACTAAAACAGGGAATTTTATGTTATTTCAAAGAGAAAATCAGCGGGTTTCAGCAAGTGAGATATTGCAGTCGATAGCAAGCGGAGAGCAAATAAAGCTGCATAAGTGTACAATAACCGGTGGGCTGAATATCAACAGGCTGCTTGATGAAAATGAGAACTTTGAGAATATGAAGATTAAGATCGAGTCATCTAAAGAGAGCACCTCGATAATTATAAGCGAGCCGATAGAGTTTAATACGTGTGTTTTCGAGGATATAGTTTTTTTTGCCCCGCCGTGGGACAAATCGGTCCAGATTGAAGTGGTGTTCGAGGAGGATGCGATCTTTAATTCGTCCGTTTTTAACGACCAGGCTCGTTTTGAAAAAGCCAAATTTAAAAAACAAGCAGGTTTTGACGGGTGTATGTTCAAGCGGATAGCGGTATTCAGGGAAGCTCTTTTCGATGGGGTCGCAATGTTCAGGACGGCGTCGTTTGAAGGATACGGTCTCTTTCATGAAGCTGTTTTTAAAGCGGTTACCAGTTTTATGAATACGTGCTTTACCAAAGGGGGCAACTTTACGAATGTAAAATTCTTCGGCAAGACGGATTTTTCAGGGGTATATGCCAAAAGTAAGTCAGTACCGGTGTACGAATCGGTATGGTTTGCCCGCCGAAAATATGGAGAAGATGAAACGTTCTGGCGATTTATTAAGCAGGCTTCGCAAGAGGCGGGTTATTATCAGCTTGCAGGGGAGAGTTTTTATAACGAGCGTTGCTCTCATTTATGCCATAAGTTATATGGGTATGATTTTGACGACCTTAGTATTACCAGGAAAGCCGTCCGGCTTTTAAGCGGAATAAAGCTTTTGCCGGAGTTTGTACTTGGCCGGTTATTGTTTGGCTATGGTGAGCGTCCGGTGCGTGTGCTTTTTGCAAGTGTGTTAGTTATCCTTGCGTGTGCGTTTTATTTTTCGTCGCCACTGGCGATGGTATTTGATCGTCTGGGCACTGATGTCCAGATGTCCACAGATTTTCATCAATTAAAATTCATGGAGGGTCTGTATTTCAGCACGATTACGTTTACTACTCTTGGATTCGGGGACATGTATCCGGCGCCGACGCATCTTGCGACCCGGTGTGTTGCGATGTTTGAAGCGTTAAGCGGGGCTTGCCTTATGGCGCTGTTCGTAGTGGGACTTTCTAAGCGGTACTCCCGTGGTTAATGATTTTTTGCTTTATTAGCTAATTTGAAAGCGGTTTGCTGTAAGCGGGGGAGACAGTGGTCGAATATGACCCTGTAGGCATCGCAAAAATAGTTTACATCACTAAGCCTGTCTTTAGGGCATCCGCCTCGGCATACGGCGTTATGTCTGCAGATCAGACACTTGTTTGGCAATTTAGATTTTTGCCGGGCGAACTTTCTCTTTGTATCCGAAAAGAACAGCTTGTCGAGAGGGGTGTCGAGCAGACTGCCAAGCCTGTGTTCGTTATCGACGAAGAAGTCGCAGCAGAATACATCACCGTTGTGCTCGACGACAAGATAGTCACCACATTTTTGGCCGAAGGTGCAGTTTGTCTGTCTGCCGTGGAGAACATAGTTCATTAGTGAGTCAAAGGTCCTTATGCTTATTTTTTCGGGTCCGTATTCGAGCCATCTGTCAAATATCCTGCAAAGAAATCGGCCGTATTGCTGAGGGGTTACCGAATAATCTGCAATGCCGGAAGTTTGAGGGTCCTTTTCAACGCAGGGGATAAATTGAAGGAATCTAATATTCATTGATGTGAAGAAATCGAATAGTTCGTCCGGAGCGATTACGTTTTTGGCATTGAGCAGGACAAGTATATTGAACTGGACCTTGTGTTTTTTGCAATTTTCAATAGCGGCGAGAACCTTGTCAAAAGTTCCTTTACCAGACTTGTCCAGGCGGTAATGATCATGATATTTTTTTGGTCCGTCGAGGCTGATACCGACGAGCCATTTGTATTCACTTAGAAAACTACACCATTGGTCATTGAGAGCAATGCCATTTGTCTGGAGGGCATTGTTTATGACTGCGTCTGTTTTGCTTGATTGTTGCTGGAGCTGTACGATCTGTTTATAAAAGTCCAGCCCCATTAAAGTAGGCTCGCCTCCCTGCCATGCAAAATTGCTTACCTGGAAATCGAGTGAAAGAAAATCGGTGATCATTTTTTTTGCGATGTTTAAACTCATGCGGTGTTTGTCGGAGCCGAAAATGGAGGTCTTGCAAGTGTAAAAGCAGTATTTGCAAGCGATGTTGCAATCGGGTCCTGTTGGCTTTATTAAAAGTGAAAATGGCTGCATTCGAAAAATTCCTTTTATAGACCAGCCATTATAATCAATGTTGGCAGGTGTTTACAGAAAATTGTTGCTTTAAAAACTTTTCTGGGCTACACTTGGCCCTGTTAGCTGTGTGTGCGGAAATTGCTTGTGTTTTATAAGGATTTTTTATGGCAATATATATTAATGGTGAAAAGATAGACGATGAGACGATCCAGGCCGAGATGGACAGGCTTGCTCCGCAATATGAACAGCTCGTAGCAAAGCTGGACACGGATGAGGGCAAAAGGCAATTGTACGAATGGTCAAAAGAGAACCTGATCGAGCAGGTTCTTGTTCGTCAGGCAGCACGCCAAAAAATCAAAAACGTTTCTGCCGAGCAGATCGATCATGTGTTCGATCAGGCCGTGGAACATTACGGTTCACAGGACGAGTTCTTAAAGCAAAATGGACTTGGCGAGCAGGACATACCGAATATAAGGAAAGACATTGAGGAGCGAATAAAGATCGAAAGCTTTTTGAAAAAGATCATGTCCGAAGTTCCGGATCCTTCCGAAAAGCAAATAAGAAAATATTATGAGAGTAATTCTGACAGGTTTGCTGTCCCGGAAATGATAACGGCATCTCATATCGTTAAGCATCCGAAGCAGGGTGTTGATCCCGAAACGATGCGGTCAGAAATGGAGATGATCCTTGAAAAGATACATGGCGGTGCGGATTTTGCAGAGATTGCGGAGGAGTATTCCGATTGTCCCGATAACGGGGGGAGCCTCGGGTCCTTTGCCAAGGGCATGATGGTTGAAGCTTTTGATGATGTTGTTTTTAATATGGAGCAGGGTCAGGTCAGCGATATCTTTGAGACGGAGTTTGGATTTCATATTGCTAAAGTTATAGATAAAAAACCATCGATACCTTGTCCTTTGGATGATGTACGTGAGATAATAGTTCGTGATATGAAGGCTGAAGCGGAGCAGAAGGCGATCGAGAAATTTGTTGATAACGAAAAAGAGAAGGTTGTTATAGAAGAAAAATGACAGTTGTCGAGACGGGGTACCACCAAAGATTGTGATTGGTGCTTGACTGGCGTAGAAATAACAGTATATTTAACTGCTTGCTGGTTGATATCGATGTAACAGGGTGAGGTCGGCGGCAAGCTCTTTAATGTAACTGCTTGTAAAATATAGACTTGGAGAGGTGACCGAGTGGCTTAAGGTAACGGTTTGCTAAACCGTCGTATCTCTTATAGGGGTACCGGGGGTTCGAATCCCCCCCTCTCCGTTAAATATATCAAAGCTCCTATAAATAAAAAGCATGTTGCAATTTAGTATATATATGGGAATTGAAGAATGAAGAAAGGGCATGCCTTTACTCTCATCGAGCTTTTGGTAGTTATCGCGATCATAGCCTTATTGCTGTCGATTCTTTTGCCCAGTTTGAGGAGAGTTAAGGAGTATGCTCGAAAAGTTATTTGCAAATCCAACATGCATCAAATCGGCGTTGCTTTCGGTGTTTACGAATCATCATACGGATATAATTTTAGGAACTATCGAAGCGCGGTGAATATAAATCCTATCGATCTGCCAAACTACTGGTTTTACTGGAACGGAACCGGTGATTATGCCCATGAAGCAGAGCCTTTTGCGGTTGGTCACCTGATGGAGACAAACATTTTGGAGGATCGTAAGATATTCTTTTGTCCCGGCGTGCAAAATCTATCTCATCTTCAGAACTATATTTGGAGCTATGGGCTGTCAGGCGATTACAGAGTGTTTGAAACCGACGAAATTTACAAAATGATAGAAGACGGGGAACTTTCAAGCACAGACAGGCCGTTTTTCTGGAGCAGTCATATCTGGCTTTGGAAGAAGGAGATCAGAGAAAGCATTATGTCTGTTAACAAAAATTCTGAGGGGGCTTTGATGTGTGATATGGTCAATGGTGCATGGGAATTTGCAAGATCCACCAGTACTGAGCTTGCCAGCTTTTTTAATAATGCAGAAATATGGCGAGCAAATCAACACAACAACGTTTTGATGGAAGATTACAGCGTGTATAATCCCGGTGATGAAGATGAGGAAGTAATTCAATGGCTTTGGGACTCTGATACCTGGGCAGGGAGCGGCTTTAGCGGTTTATAGATCAAGCATTTGCACTTTGCTGTTTACGATGATGTTGTTGATGGAGAAATTAACATGCAAATTCATCTTATTGATATGGCGATAATTGTTGCATATTTAGCCATTATTGTTGTGGCGGGATTTATTCTGTCAAAGCGGGCCTCCAAGGATCTCGATTCATATTTTCTGGGCGATAAGAGTATTTCCTGGTATGTCCTGGGAATATCCAACGCATCAAGTATGTTCGATATTACCGGTACTATGCTTTTGATATACTGGCTTTTTGCATACGGTTTGAAAAGTGTCTGGCTGCCGTGGGTATGGCCGACATTCAACCAGGTATTTTGCATGATATACCTTTCGATCTGGCTTCGCCGATCGAATGTACTTACAGGAGCAGAGTGGATCCAAACCAGGTTTGGGCATGACAAGGGCGCGAATCTATCTCATATAAGCGTGGTTATCTTTGCTATTGTTTCTGTTATTGGATTTATGAGTTATGCGTTTAAGGGCATCGGCAAATTTGCGGCGGTGTTTTTGCCGTGGGATCTGAGTCCGAACATGTATGCAACCATATTTATGGGCATAACGACGGTGTATGTTATTGCCGGTGGTATGTACAGCGTGGTCTTTACGGATGTAATTAAATACCTTATTATGACGATAATATCTTTTCTTATCGGTTTTATTGCAATAGCCAGAGTCAGCCCGGAGGCTCTCAAAGCAGCGATACCGAGTGGCTGGGAAGAAGTCTCTTTCGGTTGGACACTGAATATAAACTGGTCCGAGCTTATACCGGCACTTAACGATAAAATGGACGGCGATGGGTTCTCTCTGTTTGGAATATTTTTTATGATGGTCCTGTTTAAAGGAATATTGTCGAGTATGGCGGGGCCGCTGCCTAATTATGATATGCAGCGAATTCTATCGACCAAGAGCCCGAAGGAGGCGGCTTTAATGAGTTGGTTTGTTTCAGTGGCACAGTTTATTCCGAGATATTTTTTAATTACCGGTATTACTGTGCTGGCCCTGGTTTTCTTTAGCAGTGATCTTAATGCGATGGGCAGTGAGGTTGATTTTGAACAGATACTTCCTTATATAATCAACAATTTCCTGCCGGTAGGTGTTGTCGGATTGATGCTGGCTGGATTGCTGGCTGCGTTTATGAGCACTTTTGACTCTACGGTTAACGCCGGAGCTGCGTATCTTGTCAATGATATTTATAAGCGTTATATTAATCCTAACGGATCTAACAAGACATATATACGTGCAAGTTATTTTTGTACGATCCTGGTTGTTGTCGTTGGGATAGCATTCGGCTTTATGACTGAATCTATCGGTACGGTGACGATGTGGATCGTTGCCGGTTTGTTTGGCGGCTATCTGGCCCCCAATGTTTTAAAGTGGTACTGGTGGCGGCTTAACGGCATTGGATATTTTGCAGGCATGATTTCAGGTGTTACTGTAGCCCTTGTGTTACCTTTGATCTTGCCTGAATTGTCAGCCTTGAACGGTTTTCCATTCATTCTGATAATCAGCGGCCTTGCCTCTGTCCTGGTAAGTCTCTATACACGTCCGGAAAATGACGAAGTGTTGAAAAAGTTTTATAGTCAGGTTCGTCCATGGGGTTTTTGGAAGCCTATCCATGATAAGGTTATGCTTGAAACTCCGGAGTTTCGCAAAAATACCAATTTCAAGAGAGACATGATTAATACCCTTGTCGGAGTTGCGTGGCAGACAAGTCTTCCTTTAATAGCGATATATTTTGTTATCAGAAAATATGATGGTTTATGTATTTCGATAGCGGTTTTGATCGTAACGTCTATCTTTTTGAAGAAAAACTGGTACAACAAGCTGGAAGAGAATTGATAGGAGTGATTAAAGATTAAGGGCTGCAAGATAACTTGCAGCCCTTCTTTTAAAAAAAGCGTAATAACTATTTCGGATAGGTTTTTTTACGCTTTTTATTTGTCAGAAAAACGCTGCCCAGCGATAATATTAATATAGTTGCCGGTTCCGGAACAGGGTTTGGGTTACCGTCCGGGATGTC
>JAFGKL010000159.1 GCA_016928585.1 Sedimentisphaerales bacterium | reverse complement strand
TTGTTCCTGCTGCATTTGCTGACGGAGGACCATCACCATGACTGTGACAACTGCCCCGTCTGTCAGCAGAGCATTATCAACAAAAATAACGCGGCTTTGTCTTCGTATGCAAAAACATTTTCAGTAAATGAGATTTCATTTACTATAAGCAATATAAGAATCTCACCGTTGCAGGCAGAAAATTTCCGCCTGCCTTCACTGCGGGCTCCTCCGTCTGTCTCTTAACATTTCTGTTTGATAGTATTTACCTGCGAATATCTTTATGTATTACGCCGCGTTGTTTTTAACCGCTGCTGTTCGCACGGGATATTAAATTACTAAAAAATATTTACACAGAGCAATTGGAGGCATAACGATGTTAAGAGGATTTTTATTTATAACAATATTAATTGTCATAGCCGTCTGGCCCTGTACGGCCTGTGCACATTCACATACACATGTCGGTCGCAATCCTGACGGAGTATGGGGCAACAGCGACGACAACCAATTATGGATTTTTGCAGCACCGGACCAGCCCCAATGGGATACTATCGAGATGCTGCCGACAGGTGAGTTCATCGCCGGCAAAGAGATCTATGTAGCGGAACTGGATTGTTGGCATTCCGCACATCCCGAAACTGGCCTGTTCCAGTTGGACTTCAACGATCAGGCAACTCAACCCGAATGGCGAATAGAATTAAAAAGAACAGCTTTTTCCGACCCCGCAAATTTCTGGATGGAAAATGAGGCCACAACCCTTCCTATATTATTAGCCGACGGTGCAGCCTTTGCTTTCGAGTCTCCGAACTGGGACTCCGACTTGCCCGACGGCAGCGGAGGGACTGGAGCTTGGCACTTTCATACGCATACAAGGTTCCTTGCCCTGGCAGATGGCCCGGGCTCTGCATTCAGCGCAACGTTTTCCGTCATCGACACCGGTTCAACGGCATTTAACGAATCGGACGCTTATACAATGAACTTTATAACGGTACCTGAACCCGCCTCAACCATGCTGTTTGCTCTGGCGGCCGCTTCACTTGTAAAGTTAAAAAGGAAAACAAATGCTTAACGAACACAAAAAACACACGGATGTCATACATTACAAAATTGCCCGGCCAAAAGCCTTCACACTTATAGAACTGCTCGTCGTGATAGCAATAATAGCTTTGTTGCTCGCAATACTTATGCCATCGCTCACAAAAGCAAAACAGCAGGCAAGGAGATTGATATGCTCCAGCAACATGCGGCAAATGGGCATCGCGCTAAAGACATACTTAATGGACAACCGCGACCGACTGCCCGACAGCTCCTGCCATATTGCCGATCCTGACAAATACTGGATAAACATTTTATCTCGGTATCTCGGTGAGGATTTGTTGTTTCAATGCCCGGCTGATGAATCCAAAAACTTCGTCGACTGGAGCAGACCACTCGATGAGCAGTCTGAAGATGCAAGATGGTCAAGCTTTGCCCTTAACGCCCTCCTTGATTCACAATGTTCGCGATGTAATGGAAGATACAACGATGTCAAAGCCATTCGAAAACCGCAATACTGCATCTATGTTTCCGAAAGTCCCTCATCGTGGACATCCTACGACCATGTCCATCCCGAAATGTGGTTCTACAACATCGATCTGGCAAAAGGTAATGTCGCATGGGATCGACATTCCAAAAGATCGAACTACCTTTTCGCCGACGGGCACGCCGAGCTCTTGGAGATAGAAAAAACCTATACCTGGCCGACCAGTTGCTTCTGGTTTCCGGACACGGCGCCGGGCTGGCCGTCCGACGAATAATTTTAAAAACATAAATTAACGGAGATAACAAAGATGAAAAGTCATTTAAATTTTATTATTGCAGCAGCAATGTTCTTCCTGCTGTCAGGTCCGTGTTTTGCCGCTTGTTCCCTCGATCATTTTCTCATCGGTTGCAACCGTGACGGCCTGTTCGGAACAGACGATGACAATATACTATTCGTCGACTGCTCCGACAAGTACAGGCACAGTGACCCCGCACACAGCGCAGATCCTACATGGCTGAACTGGTTTTACCCGTTGTATTACAATCCCGTCTACAGCCGCTACCAGATCGGCGAACCGGGCTTTGATTTAATGGACTCCACCGACCCCAACAGACAGCTTGCAGGAACGCCCGACCTCGATTACAGGATAATCATAGAATGCGTTTCCATCAAGTCAGGATTCATAGCAAGGAATGCTACACTTGGCATAGAGTTGGATCAGCCCGGTGACTTTATAAACCACAGTTCACTTGCAGATCCTCACCTGCATCTTGAATACCGCGCACCAT
Source organism: Sedimentisphaerales bacterium (assembly GCA_016928585.1). Taxonomy (GTDB): domain Bacteria; phylum Planctomycetota; class Phycisphaerae; order Sedimentisphaerales; family Anaerohalosphaeraceae; genus JAFGKL01. The sequence continues at coordinate 3,146 of JAFGKL010000159.1, read as the reverse complement.
CCCCTTCAGGTGCAACGGACATGCAGTGGATAACATATATTCTATACGATGACCTCGGCGATTACCAGCAGTCCGAACCGTTCAGCGTCGTCTTCGTGCAGGAACCTTTGGCCGGCGATCTGGTCATTGATGGTAGTGTTAATGTTGAGGACCTGCTGGAATTTTGCTATTACTGGCTGCGCGACAACCCCGCAAGGGAAAACGACTTTTACGAAAGAGCAGACTGCAACAGGGATGGATACATCGACCTTATAGATTTCGCTTTCTTTAGCTCAAACTGGCTGTTTACAGAATAATACTTCAGGGTTTCACGATCATTCTGCAAAAAGTCAAAAAAAGGGCTGAAAGTTTTACGCTTTCAGCCCTTTGATCTGTAAGAAAAAACTGTTTTTGATTCTTATGCTTTCCTCCTTCTCCTCAGCAGCAATCCGCCAAGACCAAGCAAACACATCGTCCCCGGCTCAGGAACTATTGTCGGGTTTACAACTATATAGCCATCGTCCCCTGAGACATAGTTGCTCAGCGTATCGCCAAATACCCAGTTAAAGCCATAAGCAGCATCTGTTCCAAGTACTCTTGGTGCTCCGGAACCAACGCCATTGGCAGGGTCTTGGATATAGGCAGCGGAAGGTGCGTCAATCAACAATGATGCAACGTCTCCAAAAGTAAGATCTGTTCCGCACAACGTATGTACCCAACTGCTGTTTGTGTTCCAGCCAGGTGTTTCATATACCTTAACGGTCTTGCTGCTCATCTCTGCCCAGGTCATATCCCATTGGTTATTGCCCGGCTGCCATTCAGCATTGGAAGGCTCATTAGCAATGATGGCATAATCGCCTGAGCCGTTTGTTACCCATATATTTATGTATGGGCCTACGGCCGGACCTGAGCCGGCTGTAAATCGTGATGTGTCATCCAGACGATCGATACTGATTGCTGCCAGACCACTTATTGTAGAACCATTTACAGCATTTGTCGCCCATGCGGCTTTCTGACCGCTCTCCACTGTTATAAATTCCATCGCACCGGCCTGAACATCATCCCTTGACTGGATTACTGGTGATGCTCCACCACCTTCTCGGACAACAAATGCGTCCCATGTTGCAAATGACGGAGATGCAAAAACCAATAAAACCATTACTGCTAACATAAAAATTTTTAATCTACCCATAACTCTTCCTCCAAAAAAATCTCTCTTCTATTTGCTGTAAGCAAACAACCGTTTATACTAATCTGTTAGTATTGATCAAAAAAAACTCCCCTCCTCTTTCGCGTTTTTAGGAACTTTTCCTTCGCCTCAACATCATCCCGCCAACACCTAGCAAACACATCGTCCCCGGCTCAGGAACCAGGGTTATACCATTATCACCGGAAAACATCTGATAGTTATCGTAGGTTAACGTGTATTCACCAATTCCTGTATAGCCGGTAGAGATCTGTACTGCCTCAATGTGCAATACATCGCCGGCATCCCAGCTCGAAAAAATATTGCCGCAATTGACTGATATAAACCCAGATAAAACACCGTAACCCCAGTCAGGACTATCCTGATTACCAACTTCTCCGGATCTTGCCAGCAACCATGCATCAAAGAGTAAATCGCCGTCAAGGGGTGTCAAAGCATCAATATTATCAACGCTTACATAAACAGGATGCGGTACTGCTACTGCAAATGCCGAACTTCCTGTAATTATCAAAGTTGCCAAAACAGACATTACTATTATTAAATTTCTCATTTTAAGCTTTCTTTCAATTTCTATTTTTTCACTAACCGATTTAAAAGAGGAGGGCCGGCAGTTAAACATTGGCCACAAACCCTCCTCCGTTTTTATGTTTACGCTTTACGTTTCCTCCTAAGCAGCATCCCGCCAACACTAAGTAAACAAATCGTTCCCGGCTCTGGGACCGGCGAAGCCTCTAGTTCGGCTTCCCCGTATGCCCACATCGACCACCAGCTATATGGCTCGCCCGTGTTCGGAATAACGATGTCCCAGCTAACACTGTCAGTTAGTGTTGATATTTCGCCTGCTGAAACCGACACCAGATACTCAACTACTGATGTACCGTTTTCCTTCAGCGTCCAGTCCCCTTGTGCTGTAAGGTAGTTCGTCCTCACATGATCGGCAAAAAACGCATTCATAAAGATATGTGCTTCGGCATCAGCAGGGCTCAAAGAAGCATCTACTGTGTATGTATAGTCAATGGTTATCGTTGCTGTGCCGGCCACATCACATCTGAGCCAGTCGGGCCAGGCGTACGCATAGCTGAGTCCCTTGACATAGTCGCCTACGTCGTAGCCTGCAGCCATGGTATCTGCCTCGATTGAATAATCGAAGCCGGCTGTATTAACCGTAGCACTGCTGCTGCTTTGAGTGTAGGTTGTACTCGCCGCTGCCGAATAACTCATCCAGTCGTTCCAGCCGTTCTCGCCGTCTTCATCTTGTTCTAATACACCGTCAACATCTGAACAGGCATATGCGTAGGCAGCGTTGGCCCCGTGTCCCTGCACGAATGTCATCTGCGCGCCGTCACTAAGTGTAATGGTCGCTCGCATATCGAGCCCCGCTGATACTTCATTAACAAGCAGTACGGCTTGCGCAGAACCTGCAAGAAAAATACATACCAAAAATGGGGATAGACATATAGTCAGATTTTTCATATTCCATTCCTCCAAAAAAGATTCTCTCTTCTATTTGCTAAAAGCAAATAACCCTTGATGCCAACCGTCCACTCTTTATTCAAAAAAATATTCTTTCTTGCTATACAGAAAGTGAAAGCGGCAGACAATAAAAGGCGGATGGCACAAGATGAAACTACAACAACACCCCCGAACCAACTCCTCCTGCCTCTCAGCCGCTTTGCTACTCAACCTACAAATTATAAGATGGTGCAGAAATGCCTAACAATAGCGGAAAACCGACACTTTTAGGGATGGGATAAAAAGCGGCATTCTAAGCCCCAAAACACACTTTTGGGAAAAGAAAAAATAGATCTTTTTAAAAAAATTCAACTGAATTGAATCTAACTTACCCTTCTTTATTCGACATCTTCAAAATTTATGTAGGCGGCTTTTTTTACAAGATCGACAATATTATCGACGCCGAATTTGTGCATAATATCGCTGCGGTGTCGTTCCACCGTACGCA
>JAFGKL010000001.1 GCA_016928585.1 Sedimentisphaerales bacterium | reverse complement strand
TTTCTTGCGTGGTTCTCAAAATCAATATCAGCAGGGTCCGCCGCTCCGCCCGGACCGATCTGTTTGCTGAATTGTTTTCTGATCCGTTCATCCTCCGGCTTTTCATCGGCAAACTGCCATACGGTAAAGCTGTCCTCAAGATAAACAACCGTTCCTTTTGTGCCGGTTATTTCAAAACGTTTCATTTGGCCGGGATACGACGCGGTTGTTCCGTAGATAAGACCAAGCGACTTGTTCTTAAATTTAACAGAGGCAACGGCAACGTCTTCTGCTTCCATGTCAGTATGGCCCAGCGTTTCGCAATAGGCCTGGACGGATTCGGCAGGGCCCATGAGGTCGCAAAGCATGTCGATCATGTGGATGGATTGATTCATCAATGCTCCGCCTCCATCTATCTGCCATGTGCCGTGCCATGAATCGGCGTAATACTCTTCGGTTCGCCACCAGGGGACGAACACGCCGGCAAAGGTGATCGTTCCGAATCTTCCTTCTTTAATGGCTTTTTTTAAAGGGACCATCGCATCAGTAAAGCGGTTCTGAAAGATACAGCCAAGCTGCGTACCTGCTTTTTCATGGGCCCGTATCATTTCATCAATGCGATCAAGTTTTATCTCAAGGGGTTTTTCGCAGAGGACGTTTTTGCCGGCTTTGGCGGCGTCTATTACCGGCTGATAGTGAAGTCCGCTTGGCGCGGCAATGGTTATAATGTCAATAGAAGCGTCCCGAAGCATTTCGGTATGGCTATCGCACGCATTGCAGGAGTACCGATCAGCCAATTGTTTTGCTTTTTCAAGGTTTACATCACAGATGCATACAAGCTTTGCGTTTGGCAGACTGCCGACAGCTTTTGCATGGAAGCCGGCTATTAGCCCGGCACCTACGATACCGAAATTATGTGTTTTATCCTGTGCCATTTTATTTTCCGCCGCTTAACTCTTTCATGATCTTGTCTATTAACTGTTCGGTACGCCTGCCATATTCAATATATTTTTCTGTCATGACTTCTTCTTCGGCCTTAACGGCTTCATCGTGAAACACCACGGCAAGATGGGGTTCTATCGATATACCGCCGTCATAACCGTTCCTGATCAAGTCAGTCAGTATCTTATAAACATCGCCGTTACCTTCATTGGGAAAAGTGTAAACAGGTTGTTTTTCATCTTCCTTCCAGATACAGTCCTTTATATGAATATAGCTGATATGTTCTTTTATGCTGTTGTAAAATTCCCAGCTTGATTGTTTTGGGCAGGGTTTTGGTTTTGATCTGTCATCCAAAAACACGGGGTTTCCCGTGTCAAAGACCAAGCGCAGGCCGGGCACATTCTCGATCAATTCGAGGGTGTGTTTATAGGACATGCCGCCATAGTTCATGCAGTTTTCGTGAAGGGGGGTTATCCCGGCGTCATCGAACATTTTTTTTATTTCTCTTAATCGTCTGAATCTTTCCGGAGCCATTTGCCGGTCAGGGTCCTTATCCGGCAAAAGTGCATAGCTCATGATACGCACCAGTTTAGTGCCGGCCCGCTGCATTCTCTTGATGGTGCGTTTAACTTCTTCAACGGTATTATCGAAGTTGTCAGTAGGGGGTTTTGACCAGTTTGCGATAGCAGAGCCAAAACAGTTGATCCTGATCCCGTTTTGTTCCAACAGGTCAATGACTGACTCAAACTCCGGTTTCGGTATATCGGTGATGTTAGTTCCGTTGACGGTACGTGCTTCGATATTGTGCCAGCCGAGCCTTTTCGTGGCGTCGATCTGGCCCTGAATATTCCTTGAAGCTTCGTCTGCAAATCCCGTTAAGTACATGGTGAATCCTAAAAAAACAGTCTTTAGGTCGAATTTAGATAATATATACGAACAGCAAAATTTGGCAAGGATGTTTTTATGGTCCGGAAACCACACGGCCGACTTCTTATGGGACGTAAAATAAATCTGATGGGTAAAGTCAGTCATGTATATTGCCGAAAAACCAGATATAGATATTATTTTAGCTTATGCGGAGAATATTTAGGTGGTCAAAAGTAAAAAGAACAAAGGCGTAACATTGATCGAACTGTTGATAGTGGTTCTGATCCTCGCAGCTTTTGCGGGTATTGCAGTCCCAAGGATATCGCAAAGCGCTGCAAATGCCAAAGCCCGTGCCTGCCAGACAAACGTCAATCTTATTAATTCAGCAATCGAGCAATATTATCTGGATACTACAAGTTATCCGTATGTTTTATTGCAAGTAACCAGGAGTACAGTATATTTTCCCGATGGTGAACCAATTTGTCCCGTAACGGGTACTGTATATCCCATGACATTAACTTCTTCAAAAAGAGTGGATACCACGCTACACAATCATTGATGGGATGTTATTTTTTTCTTCGATATCGCGTGTGATCGATTCCAAGGTCCTTAACTTTATATCTGATAATGCGGGGGGTGGTTTTGAGATCCCTTGCAGTGCCGGCAAGATTACCATTGCATCTCTTCAGAGCATCTACGATTATATCTCGTTCATAGAGGTCCAATCTTTCTTTAAGCGACCCCGTACCTATGGTATCAGAAGCATCCGAGGTCTGCAGTGTTGGCGGCAGGTGATGTCCGTGTATAACGCCGTCAGTGCTTAGAAGCACAGCTCGCTCAATGCAGTTTTCCAGTTCCCTGACATTGCCCGGCCAGTGGTATGCAACCATCATGTTGATGGCGGGAGTACTGATCCTGCGAACATCCTTGCCCATTTTCTTCGAATATTCCTCAACAAAGAAATCAGCAAGCAGTAATATGTCGTCCTTTCTGTCACGCAGGGGGGGAAGAAAAATAGGGAAAACATTGATCCTGTAGTAAAGATCCTGTCTAAAGCTTTCCTGTTCAACAGATTTTTCCAGGTCCCTGTTTGTAGCGACTAACAATCGAGCGTTTGTTTTTATGGTTTTGTTGCTTCCGACTCGCTCGAACTGCCGTTCCTGGAGAACGCGCAGCAGTTTTACCTGTGTAACCGACGAGAACTCTCCTATCTCATCGAGAAATAAAGTTCCACCATTGGCTTCTTCCAGCCTTCCTATGCGGCTTTGTATTGCCCCGGTAAAAGCGCCTTTTTCGTGGCCGAACAGTTCACTTTCCAGAAGGTTTTCATTCAATGCCGCACAGTTTACTTTTATGAACGGTCCGTCGGCCCGAGGACTGCTGTAATGTAATGCGTGGGCGACTAATTCTTTGCCGGTGCCGGATTCTCCTCGAATAAGAACCGTTGTGTCGCTCGAGGCCACCTGGTGTATCTGCTGGTATATGTCCCTCATGGCATTGGAGTTACCGATAATATTTTCAGGTCTGAACTTATCTTCAAGTTCGGATCGCAGACGGATGTTTTCATCTTCTAAAGTTTTATTCTGCAACGCGATCTCTCTTCGCGTCCTGACGTCATTTGCGATCATACTTGCAACGATACTCAATACCCGCATATCCCTGTCCAGCGAGATGCTGTCGTCCAGGGCCTTATCGATAGAAATAGTACCAATAGTTTTATTATCTATCAGAATGGGAACACAGATAAAGCTTATATCATTATCCGCGGAAGAAGTCCTTTCCATACGATTAAGGAAGAGGGGTTCTTCCGAAACTTTGGGTATCACCATTGCTTTGCCGGTTTGCATAACTTTTCCGGTAATACCTTCTCCCATCCTGTAACGGACCTGACGCTTGTTTTCTTCCGGTATGTTATGCGCAACTTCGATAGTGATCTCATCGCTAGCGGGCGAAAGCAGAGAAACGGTCCCTCGTTTCATGCCAAAGTCAATGTCGAGGGTATCGAGAACTTCACTGAGAATCTGCTCCTGACCTGTGCCTGACATTAATATCTGGCTTATCCTGAACAGCGTCTCAAGTTCACGGACATGTCCCGAATCCTTTGGCAATTCTTTATTATTGTCATTTATCTCCATAATGTTTCCTTTTTTGTGTCAGGTCCCAATAAATGTTACGTAAGTGTTAACGTCGCAGATAAATATTACAAAATTGTAACATACATTGCAAGCCATTTATTTTGTAAAAATCATAACACATTGTTTTTAAGGCACTTATGAGTTTGTGTTTTTTTGGCACAGAGGTTGCTTATATAAAACTCTGTTGCTGTGAATTCAAAACAGACCTTTGAAAACAGAAGATACGGTGAAAGTAATAACGAATTGTTTTTATGAAGGGAAACGTTAATGGATGTTTATTGTTTGTTTGGGATTTTGCTGGTAATGGGTCTTGCAGTGTGTTGCTGCTACAGCGCCGAAATCGACGCTAACCTGAGATTAAAACATAAAAGCAGAAGGAGTAAAACAATGGGTTCGAAAAAGTTGTTAATTGGTTCACAAATTGCAATGGTCTTCATGGTGTTTTCTGCCTGTTCAGTGGCTCTTGCCGAGGAATCTTCCTCTACCCTGGGGGTTGATTTTAGCGTTGATTACGTGGGTAAGTATATTTGGCGTGGTCAAAATTTACAGGACGATGGAGCTATTCAACCGTCGATCAATTTAACTTACGGCAACCTTACTGCGAACGTCTGGGGTAGTGTGGAAATGTCAAGTATCAACAACAATTCCGGAGAAATAACCGAAGTTGATTATACGCTGGATTATTCCGATGCGTTTCCGGGTCTTGAAGGTGTTGGCTATTCTATCGGTGTTATCAATTACCAGTTCCCTAACACAACAGTTGACGATACAACGGAATTATATGCCGGTCTCTCACTTGATTGGCTATTCAGCCCTTCACTTACGTTTTACCGTGACGTAGATGAAGTCAAAGGAGGGACGTATGTTTCATTAGGATTCAGCCACAGCTTCGATTCGATCGGCGAGATCGTATCCGGTGTTCCGATCGGTCTGGATGTTTCAGCAAGTTTGGGCTGGGCCAATAAAACATACAATAAGGCGTATTGGACAGGCGGACCGGGCGTAAATACCAGCGGGATGAATGATTTTGTATTAAGCATTGCCTTCCCAATGGAGTTTAGCAACGGCTGGTCGCTTACTCCCAGCCTGAACTATGTAACGCTCATGGACGGCGACATTCGAGATTGTAACGGCTTCAGTGAAGATGACAGTTTTTTCTTTGCAGGCATAAGCCTGTCGAAAAGCTTTTAACCTTTATAGCATGAAAGGATAATACGATGAGAAAAATATTAATGATATTTATGTTAGTCATAATGTTCGGCGGTGCCGCCCTGGCCGAAGAGGTTCCCTCTGTTGACGCAGCAGCAGTGGCAGCGGCCAAAGACGAATTGCAAATGAACATCAATATTGTATGGACATGTATCGCGGCCTTCCTGGTTTTCTTTATGCAGGCCGGATTTGCAATGGTAGAAGCAGGTTTTACAAGGGCCAAGAACGCGGTAAATATCCTGATGAAAAATCTAATGGATTTTTCCGTAGGTTCCATTGTCTTCTTTCTTGTAGGTTTTGGATTGATGTTCGGTGTAACTAACGGTTTTTGCGGGACAACTTTGTTCGGTCTTTCAGGAGTGACTCCCGGCAGCGACTGGAACTGGACTTTCCTTATATTCCAGACCGTATTTGCTGCAACTGCGGCAACCATCGTATCTGGTGCCATGGCCGAAAGAACTAAATTTGTCGGATACTTAGCTTACAGTGTTGTGATTACGCTGGTCATATATCCGATATTCGGATCATGGGCGTGGGGGGGGCTCCTTGATGGCGGCGGATGGCTCGAGAATATGGGTTTTTTGGATTTTGCAGGATCAACAGTTGTTCATTCTGTAGGCGGATGGCTTGCTCTTGCCGGTGCGGTCATTCTTGGTCCCCGTCTGGGTAAATACGGGCCCGACAAAAAGCCCAAAGCAATACTTGGTCACAATATTCCTCTTGCAGCACTTGGTGTATTCATCCTTTGGTTTGGATGGTTTGGATTTAATCCGGGAAGCACAACAACCGGCGAAGGTTCCATAGGCTATATTGCCGTAACAACTAACCTTGCCGCTGCTGCCGGTGCGATTATGGCAATGATGACTTCATGGGTAATTATGAAAAAGCCTGACGCTTCAATGGCTTTGAACGGGGCGCTGGCCGGACTTGTTGCAATAACTGCCCCGTGTGACGGCGTATCTCCAATAGGAGCTATTCTGATCGGAACAATCGGCGGTATTCTGGTTGTTCTCAGTGTGTTGTTTATAGACGGTATACTGAAAGTCGATGATCCGGTCGGAGCTGTCAGTGTCCATGGTGTTTGCGGATTGTGGGGTACTCTTTCTGTAGGTTTGTTTAACATGGAATC
>JAFGKL010000158.1 GCA_016928585.1 Sedimentisphaerales bacterium | reverse complement strand
GTCTTCCTTGCTATGGTGGTTTTCGGATTACTGTGCGAACTTTTGATCTGTCTGCCGCCCAAAGAAAAAACAATTCCCAAACCTGAAGATAATGGAGAAACAAAATGATATATATGCCACTTCTCGCAGAAGCCCAGCAAGCCGCAGGCGGAACAATAGAAATAGAGAATGTCGATGTTGTGCCGATGGACTTTATCTGGACACAGATCACAGCGCTTACCTGGCTGCAGGCAGTGCTGGCAATATCGTTCGGCGTAGTGTACCTGATGTACGGCTGGCGAATATTCCGTGTGCTGGTCGTTATCTGCTTTGCCCTCATAGGCATGTTCTTAGGAATAAAGGTCGGTCAATTCATGGGAAGCCAAATATGGGGAGGGATATTAGGCCTCATCCTCCTTGCAGCTATCTCAATGCCGCTAATGAAATGGTGCGTATGCCTGTTGGGCGCTGTTGCAGGAGGAATATTGACCGCGGGGGTGTGGTACGCCTTCGAACTGCCGCAAATGTATATATGGGCCGGAGCTACCGTAGGCATTGTGGCCGGCGGAATGATCTCGTTCATCGTTCTTAAGGCTTCGGTAATGTTGTTTACGAGCCTTGGAGGCAGTGTGATCACCGTTGTCGGTATGCTTGCGCTTTTGCATCTTTACGAAGGTCTGCAGGAACCGGTTACAACATATGTTCATGATCTTGTCATGGAGCAAAACTGGTTTTTCCCGCTTGTGCTTACGATCCCTACGATAATAGGCATCATAATACAGAACAAGTTCGTAAAGCATTCGCACAAGTGGGAACTATAAAGAGCAGCTCTGATAATTACTTTTGAGCCAAAAATAGAAAATCAAAACAGCATCGTACAGCGATTCCACAATTATTCATTATTCATTGTAGTTTTTGCCTTTCGCACCTCATTATGGCTTGCAGGTTTTACACGGCCGCCTCCCTGTCTGCTCGGCCTGTTCCCTGCTGCTGAATGTCACAAGGTTGTCCGGCGTGATGCGCTTTGCAAAACTGCAACTTGCCCTGTGATACACCTTACTGTTTTTGGAAGCAACCAACGTTTCATTGATCTTTGTCTCTTGTTTTGGCTGCTTTGTTATTACCGGCCTGACCATTTCAGTTTCGACCTGGCTTAGGGTTTTTGGGGGCATTTCTCCGGGAACCTTTATCCTTGCAAGGCCGGCTTCTATAAGCAATTCAGCCAGAGATTTCCCGTCTAAAACGATCCCGGTCTTAAGAGCAAAGCTTTCGGCCCTTTCGATATCTTCAAGCTTGATTTCTTCGGCATTATCAAAAGCCTGCCGCATGAACTTTTTCAACTGTAAGCGAAAAAAAGGATTCGGTTTGCCACCGCTTAAAACGATCTCCGGCGGTTCTACGCCTTTTAATATTACCTTGATATCAGAACCTATTATTTCGGGCCAGTCTTTTATATCGCAATTTACGGAATAATCCTCATGAACATTTATGACCCTTTCAACTTCGGCATCCCCGTAAGTTTTAGCTGGATCCGCAAGGCTCTTTAGCGGCAATAGAATCATAGCGACCAGGATCAGGATCCTTGCTGTTTTGAACATCGCTTTGCTCGTATGGTTAAATATAAAAATATTCATCATTCGTGCTCCTTATATTTTTTTGCATTTCCCCTGGCTTTTTCAACGGGATATTTTTGTCTGTTCTTTTCTAGTTTTTGTTCGGCTGCGGCAATCGGGTCCACGCCCAGTTTGTCCGAAAGATTAAGCAAATAGATCATGGCATCGCCGATCTCGTCTTTTATTTCAGCGGTCTTTTCATCCGAAAGGCTGCGGCTTTGCTCGTCCGTGAGCCACTGAAAATGCTCTGCGATCTCGGCAACTTCAACACTAAATGCCATAGAAAGATTTTTGGGGGAATGATACTGCTCCCACTCCCTTTCTTCGTTAAAAAACCTTATTTTCTCGATTAAAGACTCCAAAACAGCCTCCTTAGCCCCATTTAAAGCATATTATACGACGTCATTTACTGTAATTATTCACAAGCATTAATAGCGATAAAAACAGCACAATGCAAGTAAAAACTCCCAAATCAGGACACTGCCTAAGCCCATTTATGCTTGACTTTTTTAGCGGGATCTTGTATAATAATATGATTAGCTAAAAGAGGGTTTAGCTTTTTCATCGGGGGACTTTAAGGGACGCTTCATTTCGCTTTTTTTCATGGATGATTTTTAAAGTGTTTGCCAGGGGGGCTGCTTTAATTATGAAAATTATTATGAAAAAAAACTGTATATTAATTGTGCTGTTGATCACTGCCAACATTATTGTGGGTTTGTCGGTACTCGGTGTGGACCTTTCGCACGGCAAGGTACCGTTGTTGAGCACAACAACAGATTATAATTATAACTTAGCCAACAACGACGGCCAGTGGCAGACCGTTCGTATGCGGGTAACGGCCTATTGCGGATGCCCGAAATGCTGCGGCCATTTCTCAGACGGAATAACCGCAAATAATCATAAGATCGAGCATGGCGACGTATTCGCTGCCGCCGACAAAAAGTATGCTTTCATGACCGAGCTTATCGTACCCGGCTATAATAACAGCCAGCCGATAAAGGTCATGGACAGAGGCGGTGCCATAAAGGGCGAAAAGCTTGATCTGTTCTTTCATACACACGAGCAGGCTCTGGCATGGGGTGTGCAGTATCTTGATGTAAAGATCAGAAAAAATACCAACTAATCAATTCCGTTTTCGCAAACCTGCGGTTTGCATTTGACTTAAACTGCTTTTTGACTACAATGGTGGTTTAAGTTTTTTTCGCAGGAGATGTAAATGGAAATATTGGCGATTTCCGACGTTCACGGCAGAGTCGGTAACATAGGTGCCATATCAAAAGAACTTGCCAAAGCTGACCTCGTTTTGATCGCTGGTGATATCACGAATTTTGGAAGCGGTAAACAAGCCAAACAGGTTATTTCCGAAATAAAAAAATACAACGATAATATTCTGGCTGTGCCCGGCAACTGCGACCCCCCTTCTGTTGACAAATATCTAACAGGTAAAAACCTAAGCCTGCATTGCAACTGTGTAGAGTTAAGCGGCATAAAATTTATCGGTCTTGGCGGTTCGATATCCCCGGGTAGTGCTGATGGTGAAGAAAATTTCAGTATAAGTCTTGCGGCCATTGAAAAACAGTTATCGCCGTCCGACAGATCTATACTTGTTACCCATCAGCCCGCACATGACACAAAAATTGACTCTGTTGACGGCAGCCGCCATTCGGGCAGCATAGCAATACGGGATTTTATTATTAAGAACCGGCCGATACTTGCCGTCTCGGGACATATCCATGAAGCCGTCGGAACGGATACCATTGGCGAAACAACTTTGATCAACCCAGGACCGCTCCCGCATGGAACCTATGGCTATATCACCATCGATGACAATGTGAACGCGGAGATACGAACGATTGGATAAATATCCAATGTCTCATCGGCCCGACAGAATTTGAGAAGCTTTGAGCAATTCTATTTTTTCTTGCCGCGTACCTCTTCTTTGATCCTTTGGATATGTCCCCTGCCCAGGGCCTTTACTTCACAGCCAAGCTCAAAATATCTTCTGATCTTAGCATCGTCCAGGATACCAAAGCAGTCTATAACAGCAAGCGGGTTGCCGGTCCATTTAACTATATCGTCCGGATCCAGATCCATATAAGGAGAGTGCGGAACCGCAAGGATCAATGCCTCGGTACCTTTTATGGCCGCTTCCAGGTCGTCCTCTACACGAATATCCGCCAGGCCTTCCTGGTTACGGAAAAATCTCGACCATGAATGTGTCGGTGATGGATATGTATCCTGACTTTCAAGTTCGTACCAGTGTTCAAGATACGGGTCATGAATTTTTATCTCGGCACCCATTTCCGTTAATTTGCGAACAACAATCTCGGATCCGCTGTAACGCGTGTCGGCAACGTCCTGCCTGTAACTTGCACCGCAAACCAGGATGTTGGCACCGGCTATATAACGGCCCATGTTACGCAATGCGTCACGCGTAAGCGTTGCAACATGAAGGCCGCGTGTATCGTTAATATTGATCGCCGTAGTCGTTATCTTAAAAATATCGTCTTCAAAACCAAGCAGGTGTTTATATGCCCAGTACCCAAGGCCGCCGTCCTTCGGCAGACAATAGCCGCCGATGCCGGGGCCGGGGAAGATCATGTTGCTGTGCGTTGGACGCATTTTTATGGCCTTGATGACCTTTATAAGATCGACGCCGTTACGTTCCGCAAACAGGCTCCACTCGTCCAGGTATGCTAGGATGGTTGCCCGGTAAGAATTTTCCACGATCTTTGTCGTTTCCGATTCGATGGGACGATCCATAACCGTAAGCGGGAAGTCTTCGGTGTTCAGAACCTCTCTTAAAAACTTTTCTACACGCTGACGTGCCTCTAAGTTACAGCCGGAGCAAACTCTCCAAAAATCACGGATCGACGCCACATATTCTTTGCCCGGCATTACACGTTCAAAGCTGTGTGCCAGTATAGGTTCGCTGCTGATGCCGCGGGCCTTGAATGCTTTTTTCATGATCGGCCAGGCAACAAATTCCGTCGTACCCGGGGCGACCGTTGTTTCTATCAATGTCAAACAGTTAGGCTGCACCTTGTTACCGATAACCTTCATCGTCGCTTCAAGCGCCGCCATGTCCGCCTGGCCCGTCGACAGATCGCCAAGGTCCTCCTTGAGATAGTCACACTGTACGTCAACCACAACGCAATCGGCAAGCTTAAGACAATCGCTGTTGAAAGTCGCCGTAAGGGTTTTCTTTTCGAGAACGCAGCGGCTGATCATCGGATCGACCTCTGGGTCCTCAGCCTTTACGGGAGACTCACCCCTGTTCAGCATTGGTATTTTCCAATAACTTCGCACGCTTGGCCGCTGACAACCTATAACGAATTTACTGGGATTGCCGGTTTTCTTATCGACCGTATCGGCGACAATAGCCGCCATCACCGCTCCTACAAAACCGACCCCCATTACCACTACTACTTCTTTGCCGTCCTTTCGAGCCTCGTCCGCAAGCTTCTCAAGACGCTCAAGTTCCGATGCGTATTCGTTGCTGTCCGGAATGGGAAATTTCTCTCCCATGGGGTTAACTGAAAAATCGCTCATTTTTGCCTCCTAAAGGGTAAAATATTTTAATCGTAGAAGTCTACCATTTATCGATAAATTTGCAAGAGTTTTCAAGACGATTATTTGATCATAGCCAAACTGGTCAATTATTGATAAAATGAGCTTAGGATAAACTTGAAAGGGGCTTGTATGAGCAAAGAAAGCAATAAATGCAGCGTTGATCTTGCAGGTCAGGACTGTATACCCTGCAAGGGAGGAGTTGAGCCTTTAAAAGGAGCCGAATT
>JAFGKL010000157.1 GCA_016928585.1 Sedimentisphaerales bacterium | reverse complement strand
TTAAACAAGTTACAGGCCGAAGATGTCAGACCTCCATTCTTTACAGGGGAGCTTGCCTATGACAGTCAGACGGCACAGCCGCTTGAGTTTGCTGCCGACAGCAAGGGCAGACTATCGTTATGGGTTAATGTTGATGCTTCCGGCAGGGTTCCTTCCGATATGGAATGTGTGCTTGGTATTGACATTGCATCCGGCACAGGAGCGAGTAATTCCTGTATTACAGTTGGCAATAAACGTACCAAGGAAAAGGTTGCCGAGCTTGCAAGTGCCAATATTCCTCCGCATACTCTGGCCAAGGTCGCGGTTGCCCTTGCCAGATGGTTTAACGGGGCGCACATGATATGGGAGGCTAACGGGCCGGGGACTATATTCGGGCCGTGTGTTCTTGAGCTTGGGTATCGCAATATATATTACCGCAAGAACGATAAAAGCATAAGCGCTAAAGTCTCCGATACCCCCGGTTGGTATGCGACAAAGGACAGTAAGCTGGCGTTGCTTGGTGAATATCGCAAAGCTTTGGGGACAGGAAAGTTTATAAACCGTTCTTATCATTCACTAAAAGAGTGCAGGCAGTACATATTTACTGCCAACGGTTCGGTGGAGCATTCAAGAAGTATCAATACGATAGATCCTACCGGAGCAAAGGATAATCACGGTGACAGAGTTATAGCCGATGCTTTGTGCTGGAAGGGTTTAAAAGAGTTTAGGTACACAAGCAAATCAAAAGAACGCCTGCATGACAATTGCCTTTTTACTCGCAGGCAGGAGTACCTGTCAAAAAGAGAAAGTAAGAGATATTGGTAACAGAGAGGAATTAATTTATGAATAAAGACAGCTTTCACAAGATAACAAACTGGATAGATCATAACAGGGGACAGTTCTTAGGTGCGGTAGTACCTGCGGCCATAGTTTTAATGCTGTTTGGTTTATTCGGATGCAGCAGGACCAAATCATTGATTGACCCGACCCAAACGGTTGATCGTCAGACGTTTGCGGTAGAGTGTCTTACACAGCGGCAAACCCTTGAGGAAAGAACCATTAATATTCAGGCCGAGCTTAAAAAGCACAACGCAGATATTGACACTTATAATCAGCTTAAACAGGCGGGTCTCGATGACCTTGCAGAGCAGGATCAGCTTAATCAGCAGATACTCGAAATAGCATCCGGGGCAGTCGCTCAGTACGCAAGCGGCGGCAGTGTTTCTATCGCACCTATGATTATAAGCGCCCTTAACTTGGCCGGTATCGGCTGGGGTATAGGCAATAAAATCGACAACACCCGTAAGGACAAAATTATCGCCGAACAAAAGGCATAATTCCACGTTTAACTCAATTCACTTGAAACTTCATCATCTCAGGCAGTACTTACATCTAAATACCGGGTTTTGCTTTTAGACTGGCCAGTTTAAAGGCAATCGCAAGAACAAATAAAACGGCTGTGCAGGAGCCTTCACCTTCTGTGCAGCCGTTTTTTTGTTGCCCGAAAACAACTATGGAAATTCTAAGCAATACAAAACTTAAACGGCTTCGGCAGGCGATAGACTACAGCAGACAAAAGCTCCAGCCGTTTAGAGAGCAGCGCTATGAAACTATTCGTCAATATGTGGGCTTTCATTACTCTGACAATGGTGCTGCTGACAGAGTGCCGATAAACTTACTTGAGCTTGCTATCAATATCTATACTCAGCAGATGGCAGCGAGGTCACCGAAGGCATTGGTTACAACACCGTTTAGGCAGTTAAAACCGATTGCGGCAAACTTTGAACTTGCGATAAACCAGTTGGTAAAGGAAATCAGGTTTGGCGATTCATTGCGGCTTGCGGTGATAGATGCGTTGTTTAGTGTTGGCATTATAAAAAGCGGTCTTGAAAGAAAAGCCTCTGTTGAGATAGAAGGTTTTTTACATGATGTAGGTCAACCCTTTGCCGATGTCATATCGCTTGACAATTGGGTGCATGATACCACTGCAACAAAATTTGAACAATGCCAGTTTATGGGTGATAGATACAGGTTGCCTCTTGAACTTGTAAAACAATCAAAGGCATTTAAGAACACCGATGATTTACAGGCGACTGTTAAAAACAGCTATAACGAGGGCGGTGACAGTAAATCTGAAAACCTTTCTCACGGCAGCCAGACTGTTTCAGATGAATATGTAGATCATATAGAGTTATGGGATTTATGGCTGCCGTTTGAAAATGTGCTTGTTACCATCCCGGCAGAGGGAGAGGGTAAGCCTTTACGGATTGTTCAATGGGACGGCCCGGAAACAGGGCCTTACCATTTACTTACATTCAGTCCCGTTCCCGGCAATATTATGCCGCTTGCACCATCGGCTTTATGGATGGATTTGCACGATCTTGCAAACCGGATGTTTAGAAAACTCGGAAGGCAGGCAGAACGGCAGAAGACCGTACTCGGTGTTCAAAGCGGTTCAGAGGATGATGGAAACAGAATAATCAAGGTCAATGATGGCGAAGCATTACGGATGGATAGCCCCGACCGGGCAAGGGAATATAAGTTTGGTGGGATAGACCAGCCTTCGCTTGCATTTTTATTACAGGTAAAAGATTTGTTTGCCTACTTAGGCGGCAACCTTGATTCACTTGGCGGCCTGTCACCTATGGCCGATACATTAGGTCAGGATCAGCTTCTCGCACAAAACGCTTCAAAGCGTGTTGCTGATATGCAGGACAGGGTTATTGATTTTACAAAACAGATTATAAACAGCTTGGGTTTCTATCTATGGAATGATCCGTTAATTGAGTTACCGCTTACTAAACGAGTGCCGGGCTTTGAGGAAATTTCAGTACCGGTAACGTTTGGGCCTGATTCAAGGGAAGGGGATTTCCTTGACTATAATCTTGATATTGAGCCTTACTCGATGCAGCACCAAAGCCCGCAGATGAAACTGCAAACCTTAACCCAGGTATTCGGCCAGTTTATTGTTCCGTTTGCTCCGATGATGGCAGAGCAGGGCATAGGCGTAAACTTTGAGTCATTGCTTAAGATGATTTCAAAATATGCAAACGTAACTGAGCTTAATGACATACTCGAATTTAGTCAGTCAACCGGGATAAACGACAGGCCGATGGTGGGCCGGTTTCCGCAGAAGATGGGGACAACAAAACATATCTCAGAACGCATTAATCGGCCAGGTGCGACAAGGCATGGCAAAGATGCAGCTTTAACACAGCTTATGCTTGGCGGTGATGTTCAGCCGTCGGAAAAAGCTGCTATTGGGAGGCCGACAGGGTAATGGAAGCAGAAAAGATTTTTGAAAAGATAAACCAGATGGCGGTGGATATTGCCCAGATCAAGACAAAGCTTCAAATGCTGCCATCACCGCCTAAGCAGCCTTGCCAGTGGTACTATCAGCTTCGCAAGGAGTTTGATGAGCATATCAGGGAACACAAGCGCGCAAGCTATGACTGGAGGGAATGCCTTATTAGAAACGGTGTTGACCTTCTAAAGACGGCTATCGTTGCAGCAACGGGGATGCTGATAGCGTTTGGGTTGGGGGGCAGGCTTTAATGCCGAGATACTGTTTTACTGATGATAAGGGCAATACTATCTGCCGGTTTTTCCCAATGAGCAAAATACCAAAGCAGATAACTTTAGGTGGTACGGTGTTTAAACGTAATATCAGGGCAGAGCATACGGACGTTAAACATGCCGCCGGTAACTGGCCCATGAAGAGCGATGCTGCCGGTGTTCATCCTGACCAGATAAAAGAAGCTTACGAGCATTCGGTAAAGATCGGGATACCCACACAGTTTACAGCAGATGGCAGAGCGATATTTACCGGCAGACAGCACAGGAAGGATTATTGCCGTGCAATCGGATTACATGACAGAAACGGAGGGTATGGCGACCCATGATAAGCATTGTTAATAAACAGGATGCGGACTTTGATGGTAACGGGGAACTTTTATACAAGGTTCCTGAAGATACGGCAGTAATAACAATCCGTCCCAAAGGCGGGTTTGTTCAGCTTATACCATCGCCGGGCAGTTCGACTGTATGGACAATCGACGAAGACGAAAAGTTTGAAATTCCCACAAGGGACATATCAGCCAAGAGCCTGTACATGAAAAAGGAAAGCGGCCAAACCGTAAGTATTGAAATTCTTAGATACTCAGGAGTATTATCATGAGTGAAAATTCAGAAAGTGCAATTGTAGAAGAAACCCAGGTATCAGAAGAACCTGCCAAAGCAGAGGATGTAAATCAGGAATATGATATTGAAGAGCCTGAAGATGATTTTGAGTTTGACCCGGAAAATGGTACTAACAATCTAAATGTTCCACAGGTTGACAACGAAGAGTCCGGCGATGACAAGCAAAACCAGACCAAAGATAAAACGCAGCCGCAAGCTCCTGAAAAGTCTCCTAAAGAACCCAGGAAACAGGCAGAACCGGAAACCGAACAAATATCCGATGAGCTTAAAGGCAGGGCAAAAGAAGCCGGTTTATCTGAGAAGGATATTGAAGGTTTCAGTTCCGATCAGCTTGAAAAAGTATTGTCCTTTGTAAAACCTGATACTAAAGACAAAGAGCCTGAAACCAAAGAGAAGGATGACGATAGTCAGGTCGATGGTGATTTTAAGGTAGAGCTTGACCCAGATTTGTACGACCCTGATATTTGCAAGGCTATAAACAGCACTGCAAATCAGATCAACACTATCAATGCAAAGCTGAACGAAATCAGCACGGCTATTGTAAAGCAGTCCGAGTTAGCCTTTGAAAGAGAATTTGAGGGTATGATAACCTCTCTTGGCGACGACTTTTCTGATACTCTTGGCGAAGGCAACATTGATAAAATCGGCGCAGACAGCGATTTTTTTAAGAACCGGTGCAAGGTTATAGAAGAAATGAATGCTATTGCTACCGGTTATCGGCAGACCGGCAAAAAAATACCATCTCAAAAGCATCTTTTTGACAGGGCTGTAAACAGCCTGTTTGGTGACAAGATAAAAACAAACGCACGCAAGCAGGTTGCCGCACAGCTTGATAAACGGTCAAGCCAGATCATATCAAGGCCAACTTCTAAAAACGGCAAAGATACGCTTACTCCTGAAAAACGTGCAACAAACATTGTTAATCAAAAGCTGCGTGAGTTCGGAGCTTTTGAGGAAACAGAGATAGACGAAGACTTTTAAATAAACACCTTATATTTACCCGCCAGCAACTTACGAATCCAGACGATTAGGAAAGGATAAATATTATGAATCTCACAGATGACCAGATTAAGGATTTAGCTCTGTCAACTCAAAAGGAGCTTGGCAAGCTGAAGTTTAATCAGATTGCACAAAAGCTCCAGCACTATGATGTGATGGGCAAGATAATGAAAAAGGACAAGGTGCAGTTCGATTCCGGCAACGGCATCCAGCGAAACATCATGGTTGATAATTCCGGTGCAGCTCGTAATACGGGCTTATATGCAAAGGATGCTGTTAATGTCGCTGACGTTATGAAGCAGATGAATATTCCCTGGCGGCATACTACCACAAACTACGCTTTTGAGCGGCGTGAGATGGCCATGAACCGTGGCGCAAGCAGGATTGTAAACCTGATGAAGGTAAGACGGACGGATGCTTTCCTTGCTCTTATAGAGCTTATGGAAAAGAATTTCTGGGGCGCACCTGTTGATTCACAGGATACGCTTACCCCGTTTGGTGTTAGGTACTGGCTCAACAAGAACGCAGCCGTTGGCGGTAACGGTGTAAGCTACGCCGGGTTTGACAGTGATTGCCCGGACTATGAAGCTAACGGCCCTGGCGGACTTTCTCATCCTAAGTGGCACAACTTCACCGGTCAGTATGCTTCGGTAAGCAAAAACAGTCTTGTTGCTTTGATGAGGCGAACTCACAGGATGATTAAGTTTGAATCTCCCGTTGATGTTCCCGACTATCGTAAAGGCAAAGGTCAGCAGTACAGGATTTACACGGACCTTGCAACTGTTGAGGCAATCGAAAAGATCGGCGAATCGCAGAATGAAAACTTAGGTCGTGATTTGGCTCCGTATGACGATTCGATGACTTTCCGCAGGCATCCTATCGTATGGTGTCCGCAGCTTGACCCGGACAATGAAAACGAAGGTGAGCCGGTCAACGTAGAGGGCGATATTTACTTTATCAACTTTGCATGGTTCTACCCGGTATTTCTTAAAGGAGAGTATCTGCGTGAGGCAGAGCCGAAGCTTGCACCGGATCAGCATACGGTATTCGTCAATCACATTGACCTGACCTGGAACATTCTTTGTACCGATCTTCGCAGGCAGGCAGTTCTCTGGAAAGCACCGGCTTAACACCCACTCGTAGGCAGAGATCAACTTTCGCACCTGTGCTACTTACCGCGCAGGTGCGGAGGTTTTTAAATTACGATCAGTAAAGAAAGGATAACATTATGGAAGTTACATATGTCGATCAGGAATTAAACACGCCCAAACGTGTTTGCCTGGATAACACCGCTGGCGGAGCGGATATAACCATAAGCAGGGGCGAAGCCTTTGCTTATGATATGTCAAAGGACAATCTAAATTATGTCAAGAAGCTGAATGCGGCTAACACCGAGAACCGTCTTTTTGCCGGAGTATCCAGAAAAGACATTAAGATACCGGCAGGCAGGAAAGGTTATTTTGAGATAGATGAACCCGGCAGTATTACAGAGGCGCTTGTTCTGGATTCAGGTGTTGATGGTATGGCAGAGTTTACCACCTTACAGTGGAAGTATGATGCAACTTATGGAGGTCTGCTTTATGAAACTGCTGCTGCCGAAGGTTGCGGGGCAGCGGTATTACTGGAAGCGGTAGATGCTGCTGATCCGGCTGTTGTACAGCTTAAGAAGGTTTATCTTGATATTGGCAACAGGCAAATCTCGGCATAAAGGGGGTCAAACATGAATCAGATTAATTTTGAAAGAGAATTTGACGAAAGGCTTGACGTTACTTTTGGCGCTTATTTTGAGATTATAAATGCGCTTAAGAACATACCGACCGAAGACCAGCATGACAGCGAGACTGTATGGCTGGATACTGCCACAGGCAAACTTAAAGTTTCAGGAGCATAGTAAATGAGTCTTGCAGTCGGCTATACGGATTTGCAACAGGCTGTTGGCCGGTATTTAGGCTATGGCAGGATTTATGGTGCTGATGATGGAAGTCAGGAATGGGCGGATGTTGAAGACTGTATTAAATCGGGTTTAAGACAGTTTTATTCACCACCGCCTGTTCCGAGTCAGGGATCGCCGCACGAGTGGACATTTCTAAGACCGGTTGCGACAATTACGTTGCTAAACGGGGTTGAAGATTATGATTTACCGGATGATTTTGGCGGCATTGACGGTGATTTGACATATCAGCCTTCTGTTTCTGTCGAGCCTGTAGTTATTGTAGGTGAAGCGGCGATAAGGACGCTTCGCCAAAAAGACGCTAAGACAGGCAATCCGACACATGCTGCGATAAGACCAAAATCAACGGACGGTTCTTTAAGACAGCAGTTTGAAGCGATTTTTTGGCCGATACCTTCTGCCGATGTAAATCTTCAGTATAGCTATTACATTCTGCCGCAGGCGCTGACGGTTGATAAGCCATATCCTTATGGGTCAAAGGCTCACGGTGAGACAATTCTGCAAAGCTGCCTTTCGATAGCGGAGCAAAGACTGAACGATGACAAAAGTATTCATTGGGAAAAGTTTTTAGAGCGTCTTGCAGCAAGCATTCAGTATGACCGCAAAAGCAATAATCTTGAGTTTCTCGGATATAACGGCGACAACTCCGACGGTTCCGGCTGGGACAGGAAACGGACAACGAATGTAACAGTAAACGGTATCGAGATTAGCTGATGATAGAAATAACAGAGCTTACAATGGACGGTACTGTCCAGATATACACCGTACCTGATGAAACACATTCACTTGCCTTACATGCCGTAGGCGGGGATATAACAATGAAATCATCTGCCGGTGGTGATGGCTGGACCATCCGGGACAGTGAAAAAGAATGCGTTGATACAAGAACCATATCCGGCGAGAAGATTTATTTTATTGCTGATGCCGGAGTTAAACTTCAAATCAGAAGACTAACCGGTCTGCTTTCTTAAGATTTATCATGCACGAAAACTCTGACTTTAAATCGTTTAAAACATACCTGCTCGACCAGAACTTTACTGCCGACCAAGCGAAGGCATTAACTGTTGAGGATATAAAGCAGATAACAGGCAAGCAGAAGCTTTCGGATAATTTCATCAACAATCTAAAACAGCTTGCAGTTGAAAAACTGATTGCCAGGCAGGACAGCGATGATCTTGATTTTGTTAAGCAGCAGTTAAAACCTCTATTAGAGAAGTTTCCTGATCTTACCGCAGATATGGAACGCTTGGACGGCAAAAGAATAATCCGTCTATATCCTGACGGGCCTTTAGATATACCGGGAGATTAACAGAATGGCTGATATTTTCGTAAACCATACAGGCGATGATACGACCGGGACTCACGAAGGAACCGCTTACAACGAACTTCAAACTGCTATCAATAACAGTGCAGACGGTGATAAGATATGGGTTAAGATTGACGGTGTGTACTATATCGACACTCCTATAGATATAAGTGTAACCGCCGGATACAACAACGGCAGGCTTATTGAGGGTTATTATAGCAGAACTGGTGATTGTCGCAGGGGCCAGCCCTATTTTGGTTACAGGGCGATCTTTGACGGTCAGGGCTTGACCATGAACTGCTTTGATTACATTGGCAGCGAATGGGTGCTCGCAAATCTTCATGCAACCAATGTGGATGGATACTTGTTTAATTTTGGTACAACCGGTATTCAAAAAACCCTTATCAATTGCAGTGGGGACAAGACAGGTCATTCAGGTAAATATCAGTTATATTCAAACTATACCTATCAGCGACTTATAATGACCGACTGCCATTTTGTAAATGATTATTACGTTATGATGGCAAAAGGTTATGCTATCATAACAAAGAACTGCTGGTTTGAAAGTACAGGTGAAACATACAACGGTTGTGTCTCAGGGGCAGGCTGCTATTTCTTTTCGGGAAATAATTGCGCGTTTATTTCACGTCATGATGCAGGAAGTAATTATTGTTTAAACCGTCTATATTCACTTGAGCTTATAAACAGTATAGTGGCGGGCAATTTTTGCATAAACGTTAACTCCGGGATATACAACCATATTCTTGCGGTCAATAATTATTTTTGCACCAACTCCAGGGCATTAAACTGCTATTATGGAACCGGCGGTCTTTTTGACTATAATGCCACTAATTTTCCCATCTGGGGAACATATCAGTTTGTAAGGATGGGCGAAAACAATATTACTGAAGTTAATCCTTATCAGAACTTCCAGGACTGGGACAACAGGGATTTTTCTCTCAAACAAGACAGCATTCTAATAGCAGCCGGTCAGCCTGTTTTATCGGGTTTAGACGGCAGCAATCCTAAATATACAGGCCAGGCAAATATCGGTCCGTATCTTGCGTTTCCAAAACCTACACCGAAGTTACTTTTCAAGCAGGGAGGGTAGAACATGCCGACAAAGCAGAAAGATTTTACACTTCCGTTTCCGTTGAAGGGTGTCAACAGGAATATTGCCATCGGAACCCAGCCTTCGCTGACTTCAGTCGATATGCTTAATGTTCGTCCGCTTGACGTTCTTGAAAATCGTATTCGAGGCGGACAAAGGCCCGGACTTAAAAAACAGTTCTCAGACTGCATCGGCGATTCCAAGCCGGTTGTCATTATAGATCAGGTTACTGTTGTGGAGGTTTCTTAGTGAGTACGCTGTATTTTTACGACAGAGAACCTTCCATAACGTCATATTCTCCGTCCAGTAATGCGCCGTTAAGCGGTAACATGACCGTTAACTATACTGTGGTAAGACAATCGAACTGGTGTTCTTTTGCTACCAGCAGCAACTATCTTGTTGATGAAACTATATATTCGCTTAATGTTTATATCGACGGGGTTTACCTGGGATCAGGTTCTGCTGACATAGGCAGTCATTCGGTTACAGTACCATACAGCGGCCTTAACCACTCATCTTCGTATCCAGTTACACTTGTGGTTGTCAATTACCACAGATACAGTGTTTTAGGCAGCTCAAGGATATACACGAAGGGGACTTGCAATGAGTACAGCAGCGCTAATTTTACGACAATAAACGGCCCATCTGCGTTTAATCTTCTTTCACCTTCCAACCATTCTTTGGACCAGTCAAGAAGGCCGAACCTTACATGGCAATTATCATCATATACGAACTACTATGAGGTTTATGTAGGTCTTACATCAGCGTCTTTGTCGCTTAAAGCGGTTGTTACGGGGACATCGTATCAGCCTTCCGTAGCCGATCAGTTTGACTGGAATACAAAATACTACTGGAAGGTCAGGGCTTGCAATAATAACGGTACGTCAACGTACAGCAGCGAGCAATGGGACTTTACGGTTATGGCGGAACCTCAGCCGCCGGTAAAACCTGTCATTGTTGCTCCGTTAGATGATGCGACAGATGTTCCTCGAAGCCAGAGTATTCAATGGAAAGATGGCACAGGCGGTGATCCGGCTGATAGTTATGACATATATTTTGGAACCGATCAGCAGGCGGTAACGGATGCCGATACCGCAAGCGATGAGTTTAGGACAAACCAGTCACACAGTGGCGCAGAAACCAATACACAGTCTTACAGTCCCGGTTCGCTTGGCAATAATTATGATTATTACTGGCGCATAGATGCTATTAATCCGCAGGGAACCGCCAAAGGTGATACCTGGCATTTTAAAACCGTTGAGATTCAGTTAGGTACACCGGTATCCAAGATGTATCGAAAAAAGCTGATCGCTCTTGCCGATGATAAGTTTTGGTATGAAAGTGATACAGGACTGGTAAATCTCGGTAACCTTGAGATTAACTCTGACGGCGGTCTTGATCTGACAAAACCTGCAAGCGTGGTGTCGGCATACCAAAAGATATTTATCGTAAACGGGGCATTAAAAAAGGTAGTTGATTTTTCAAACACCCGCTTAACTGTCAGTTCCCTTTCGCATATCCCTGAAAGGGGCGGTATCCTTACGCAGGCCAATGGCGCGGCGATGGTGATAGATTTTATTGATAGCGTAAATAATTATATCTACGGATTTGTTACCAATGGTACTTTTGAGATATCTCAGGATGCGACTCTTACAGAAGAAGGGACTGGATACGACTATCCGGTAACGGCGGTAGCTGATACATCGACAGGCCCGCTTTATTACGATTGGCAGATCTATCCGCATGATGATGATACTTTCGATGAGAAAGTCTTTGGCAAGATGCCGGATGAGCCGACGATACTTGCTTTATATCGCGGCAAGATAGTTATGACGGGGGACAAAAACAGCCCGCACGTTATTTACATGTCAGAGCTTGGAAATCCGTTTAATTATGCTTATGGGGATGATACTGCAATAGCGGCCTCTGCTATAACCGGCGGATATGTCGGGCAAATCGGGGATGTTGTGACCGCTGCTGTTCCTTATAGAGATGACTACATGATAATCGGATGCAGTCAAAGTTTATGGCTTATGCGTGGTGATCCTACCGTAGGCGGTCAGATGGACCAGATAAGCTTTACGGCGGGAGTTTTCGACGATACAAGCTATGCCTGGGACAGCACAGGCAACCTTTATTTCCTCGATGGCAGCGGCATCTATAAAATACCCGCAGATTTTGGAGCAGTTGAAAACCTAACGCAATCTACTATCCCAAATTTTATAAATGTTTTTCCTTTATCGCCTGATGTGCATCGAGTAACGATGAGTTATGACAGGAAGAAACACGGTATCGTTATCTGCAAGACAGATATGGATACGGGTTTAAATTTAAACTTCTGGTTTGATTTAAGAACCGAAGGTTTTTTCCCGGAACAATATCCTGTCGATTGCAGCGTATATTCAATGCACTATTATTCCGCTGATGATCCTGTTAACCGAAAGCTGCTGTTAGGTTCGAGAGATGGTTATATCAGGATATTCGATTCTAATCTGTTTAAGGATCAGACATCGAATTCTTACTGTCCGATAGAAAGCTTTGCTCTTATCGGGCCGGGTCAAACCGCAGGTGATAATTACCAGGCAATCCTTACACAGCTTAATTTTATACTTGATGAGGATTCTGACAGTATTGATTATGAACTTTATCTAAAAGACACGGCGCAAAAGGCCGTTCGTTCAGTGAATGATATTGAAACTTTGCCGATTTCAAGCGGAACCATATCGGGTGGGAGGTCCGGGACATTGCGACCAAGAGCTAAAGGAGCATACCTTATCCTGAAAATATCCAACAGTCAGCTTGATAAGACCTGGGCACTGGAAAAGATAACGGGGCGACTGAAACCGGCAGGTGCAATAAGATGAAAATATCACTTATTCCAAACGACTGGACAAAACTGCGCCAGTACTTGCAGCGAATTGTTACGACAAAATTTTTTGCCCCGGACATTAAAAAGGGCATAAGCCAAACCGATGCCGGTGCTGTTAAGAATGAACTGTGGGTTGATACTGCTAACGGTCACACAATTAAATTAGGACAATAGATATGGGCAGCTATGGAACATATTGGTTTAACGGGCCAAACGGCTGGTACAAGTCAACAACATATAAAGGAAACCCGTCTGCTTATACATGGCAAGAGACCCCGATGGGCAGGGCAGAGGCCAACATCGCAAGTCTGAAAGCAGAGTATGAAAAGGCGTTTAACGAAGCTAAACAGGCTAACGAACAAAGGTATGCCGAGATCCTTGGTGGGTTCGATACGCTTTACGATGATACGATGTCGGGGCTTGAGGGTATGGGAGATCAGGCCCGTAAAGATATTGGTATCAGTTATGACAAGGCGTATTCACAAAGCTTGCAGGGACTTGTAAACGCAGGCATGGCAAACTCTACAATCGTTCCTTCCGTAGCTCTTGGCAATGCACGCAGAAGGAGCGATGCGATAAACAGCCTTAACGAAACACTTCGCCGTGAAAAGCTCGGTTATATGAACAGTATAACCGGTGACAAGCTTTCCTTTATGGAACGCAGGGAAGATTCTTACCCGGATGCGAATATGTATGCTTCACTGATAAACTCATACGGTAATTATATGGGTAACATCGGATATGCGTCTTCGCAGCCTGCTAAAAACAAAAGCTATTCTTACTGGGGCTGATATGGGTATTAAGGTAGCACATGAAATTGACGGTTCGGTTCTTGGAGATGCTGCTTATGGGGCGGGCCAGGCTCAGGGTTCCGAGCGCCGAAGGGAGCAGGACAGGGACTATCAGCTTCAGCAGCAGGTAAATGCGATAAGAGAAAAGGCCCGTAAGGACGCTAACGCAAGATTTTTTGCGCAGTTACAGGCACAAATGCAGGCGCAGGATCAGGAGCTTGAATTTAAGCAGAAGCAGTATGACCAACTGCCTGATCGCCAAAGACAATTGGGCGAAATCCAGAACGATCTTAAAAAGGATTTGGCCGAATGGGAGTTTAGCAAGGCACAGCAGCAGCAACTTGCCAAGATTGCACAGGCAAGAAATTATATAACCGGCAATGCTGATGGCAGATATACACCCGAAGAACAAAAAGTCCTGCTGCGACAGGTAGATGAGGCCGAGTATGGTATTAAACCTGTCCAAAGGAAACAACTGCCCTGGCCGAAACAGCAGGATGTCGGCCAGATATGGATAGACCAAAACAGCGGTGCAACCCTTACTCGTGATGATAATGGTAATGTAAAAATGCTTGTCAAGCCGGATGATACCGGCTCATTTACTAATCGGCTAAAGCTAAAAGAGACAATAGCCAAGCACGCAAAAGACCTTTACGAAACACACCAGATGATGGAGAACCCATTAAGCTGGGAGGATGCTGTAAAACAGGCTGAGAGTTTTTATTCCGACCTTATTGAACCTTCATCGCAGCAGCAACAACCGGTTGGCAATGAAGAGACAATGGCCGATCAAATTTTAAGACAGGTAATGAGTCCTGAAACGTATGCCGCTGCAAAACAAACCGGCCTGCCTTCGACTGACATTTACTATATAGTCCAGCAGCTAACTGCCAAGACCGGCAAAAACAATTCTAAATCCGGTATAAGCAAAAAAGACTGGATGGCTAAAGGTGATAATTTCCATAGCTACCGTGAAGGTTTTGCAGATTCTGTTCCGGGCTCACAGATAGAAGAAGCCTACCTAAATGACCCCTTTATTAAATCCAATAACAGCAAACTGGCGGACAAAGATCACAACCCGACTACTCCGTTGGCAGTCTGGGAGGAACTGACGGATTATCAAAGGGATTTGGCTTATAAAAAGTATCTTAAAGCAAATAAACAGCCGTTAGCTGACAGAATCGGCATGAAGGTAACAAAATTAATCTCTAAGGCTGATTATGAAAACTACAAACAAAAACAGGCCAAACATAAGGCCAAATTGC
This sequence comes from Sedimentisphaerales bacterium, assembly GCA_016928585.1. GTDB lineage: Bacteria > Planctomycetota > Phycisphaerae > Sedimentisphaerales > Anaerohalosphaeraceae > JAFGKL01. The sequence continues at coordinate 1,689 of JAFGKL010000157.1, read as the reverse complement.
TTACCAAAGATCAGTTTATTGAGAAAGTAAAGAATGATCCTGAATTTCTGTGGAAGTATATAAGGGTTCGCAACAAACCTGAAACTATCAGGACAGACTCAAATACGATTGATTCACACCGTGCGATTGATTCATATCGCAGGCCGGTATTCGGAGGGTTACGGTAATGCAGGACTGGCAACAGATGTTTCTTGAAGACTTGCAAAATCAAAACACCAGGCATGAACCGATTGGTATTGCTGAAAATATTAAGCGCGGCGGATGGGGAGGTTTTTTTGACAGGGCTACACTTGGTGTAAAGCCAATGATTCAGGCCGGCAATCTTTATCATGCGACAAGGCGGTTTAAATTAGACGATTATCCACGCACAGAGGATGGGTGGAATCAAAGGAACGATGATAAAAACAATATCATCGAATACTTAACAGAGCAGGCAGAGCTTGCCGAGCGAGGGTTAACTGTCCCCGCTAAGGTTGGAACGGTTGTTTTCGATATGCTGCCGTTTATGGCGGAGTTTGTCGCAACAGGCGGCATTGCTTCGTTAGGTAAAGCGGGTGCTAAAAAATCTATTTTGAAGCTGGCAAAAAGGTATGCAGCAGGCAAAACCGCAAACCTTGCAGCCAATATAGGTGGTGCGCTTGCTTCGGCTGGTATAAGAGCTGCATTAACACCTCAGCATATTGCTGAAAAGTATTATCAAAACCGGTTGCCCGAAACAGGCTTGCATGACAATAAGCTTGTTATAGGAGATACTAAACAATCGCCAGCCGCATCCATTTATAAAGCAATAGGCGATCACTTCATAGAGTTAGTGTCCGAAGAATCCGGGGCCGGTATCTCAAAGGTATTCGGTTCGATGGCCAAAGGCGTAATGCCCAGGGGTGTTAATAAAAGTGCCGCCAGAATGATGAATGCCCTGCGTAAGGGTTGGATTAAGGCGGCAGGCGGCAGAGACAGTATAGCTTTTGCTAAAAGAATCAGCGAAAAGGCAGGTTTTCACGGCATCCTGGAAGAGATGGGAGAGGAACGGCTTGGTGATATTTTAAGGGCAACATTTAATATAGAAGATTTCGGAGCAAAGGACGGCAATGTATTTGACAGACTTATCGCTTCGATTCCCGATGGCGAGCAGTTACTTGTAGAGGGCTTGGCGTTTAGCGTACCGGCTGTGGCAAGAGCTTCACTTGCTATCGGCCATGACCTGTTTGGTAACAGCTATAAAGAGAGTGTTGAGAAATCGGAAGATAAACCGTTAGAGCAAATAGAACTGCCGCAACCTGAAACTGTTATAGAGGATAAGCCGGAACAACAACCGGAGGAAGCCAAAGAACCACAGCCTGAAGTTGTTACAGAAGATGAAACCAAAGAAGAACAATCGGATGAAACCGGCCAGAAATATTATTATCTTGATACAGACGATGAAATATTTAAGCTTGCACCTACTGCCGGTAAAGCAAAGATATATGGTTATGAAGATTTTGATTTCTTTGTCTCAAAACACCCTCAAGGCTGGATAGTCTATGAAGCTGTAACAGGGCTAAGGATAAGTGAACCGTTTAAGAACAGCAAGGAAGCGATACTTGATGCGCGTCGTAAGTTAGGTTCACGTACGCCTGAGAAGCTTAGAGACCGCATAGATGAAGTTGTTAAAACAACTGGCCCAAGCCCGCTTTACGCAGATTATAAACC
>JAFGKL010000156.1 GCA_016928585.1 Sedimentisphaerales bacterium | reverse complement strand
CTTCATTAGTTGCCGGTAGTTTACCTATAAAGTTCTCCACTAAGGCAAACTGCCGATCTGTAACATACATAAATGATACCATACCTCCATCGGGTACTAAAGCAGACAGTTTTTTCACTAAGTTTCTTGCTGTCCTGAATGAGCCTGTAGGTTTTATATACACAGAAAACTGCTTCATCACAAAACCGTTATCCAAAAGCATATTACGAAATCCAGTTGCCCTTCGTATCTGCTTTTTTGTCTTGACCGGCAGGTCGAACATACAAAAAACCCACATAAAGCACCAATCACTTAAACTGTTTAACCGTTTTTTTCTTGCCATTCCACAACTTTTTATGCTTTCTTTTAATTTTACCAAATGGAGTTAATTCTATTTTACGAAAACCTGACTTGCTGCAAAAACGCAATCCCTTGTCCGCAATAATATCCTGTTTTATGTGTAAAAGCTTTTTTTCTTTTCGATTTTCTTCTCGTGCATCAGTACAATATCGAATAGCTATTTTTCCTTCGCTGAAATTTTTTACAATAGCAAAACATCTATCCTCTGCAATATATCGTCCCCATTGTTGAGGGGTATCAAGTTCAATTATATCACCCTGTTGGATTGACCAAATAGGCTTAAAACCCTTCTGTTTCCATTGTGGCCTAAAATTTCTATTATTTGCATCAAACAACCTTATACATTCCCACCCAATTTCGTTTTTATCGTCTTGATAAAAATCGATACGATGATTACCTCCTCCCTTGTATGCGATTCTATGTTTATCTATATAAATTAAACTCTCTGAATTTTCGTACACAGGATAAGTCTCGTATTTATATTCCTTACAATCACAAGCTATCTGGAAAGCCCTTTGCAATATCATTGCTTCACTGATATTTTTTGCTTTTTTAGCATCGTCAGCAAGCTGTTGATTTTCTTCCCTAAGCTCGCTTTCTGCCTGTTTGTAATGAGATTCTATTACGGCCTTTAACCTTATCATTTTTTCAACATCCCTAGCAATATCAGCATGCCAGTTCGGCTTAATAGTATTGGTGTTTATTAGTAAGTTACTAAGGCTGGATTTGTCCTTCAAAACTGTTGCTCTTGTGATCGGCCGGTTATATCTGGTGATCACCTTGTTGGGGTCATCCGGGTTTGTCATTAGAGCATACCTACCTGTTTCTTCGTGCAGCCTGCTACTTTTGCTGTGTTCGGGTTTGTGATAAACTCTGATATTTTTCAAACTCATCCCGACCTTCTTTCTGAATATTTCAAGCTGTTTCTGTTTACCAGAACGTTCACCTTTACTCAGAGGAACAGGCAGTAACTTAAACGGTGTCTCATAACCTCTTTTATCATGCCAGTTAACTTTCTGCATATCGGATCTGCTTAACATGCCAATAGCTATGGCATCTACAATGTGGTTTCGATGATCAATTCTTGGTTTTTTTTCCCAATCTGGATTTTTTATTTTATCCTGCTTTTCCCAGTTGCCGTCAACGTCAAGTTCGTCCTGATATAATATTTCTCCAGTATCTTTGTTTAAATAATAAGGTTTGGACGGTAGATATTCCGGCACTTCTTCATTCAGTCCCATAAGATCATATTCAATGCCGTCAAGATTCCAGATGCCTCTTAGCTTAGCGGTATGCCCTCCGTTAACGGTTAAAACCCTTGTGTTATTCTCGTCGCCCTGTTTGTAATCCACTATAGCTTTAAGATATCTTGCGGCTAATTTGCAAAAATAACTCGTATCGCTTAGATAGCGTGTGATATTGTCGGAATTATCTCCGCTTTCAAATTTTTCTTGCGCATCACTTTCAAAACGCCATTTTTTGCCATCCGGCATATTGTTATTGGTCCTGATCTCCTTTAGGATTCCATAGACTTTATCGCCATGTTTTTGTTGTAAATAATCATAAGGGTACATATTCCCCTTGTTAAGATTATCACTTCTTTTAATCAAAACTCTGTTTATCGGTGCATCGGTTCCACCAAGACTGTCTGGAATCAAATGCTCAATTTCAAAACCTTCAAATTTAGGATGTATTTTGTCAAGCGTCTTAGAAAAAACATCTTTCCAATTCTGCTCATTGGCAAGCCGCCATTTTAATATATTGATTCTGGTAATCCTGATTTTATGCTCTTTAAGATATTCGACTGCTTTTTTATTTTTTTCTTGGTTTTCCTTTTGAAGATCTTCATATCGTTTCTTCCTTTTACTGCTCATCCCTACTTCTCTGGCAAGCTCAAGGTTAATATCATAGGGCTTTCCGTAAATACGAATAATGTCATTAACAACTTTACGTAATTGATTAAGCATCCTGTGAACGGCAGGATTTGCAATTTTGCCGTACTCTCTTTCATCATTATTAAGGGATCTGTTTATTTCTTTATACCAATCCGCTATCGGTTGGGTGTCTGTCTTTAATACCTCACCGTAATATGGGAGTTTATCATATTTACCCTGCAATTTTCTTGCCCGTTCTTCTTCGGCAATAAATCTTTTGTCGGTCTTTGCAAGTTTGTCTGTCGCCTCCCGTATTGAGATAACATCATTTTCAAGCAACTTTAGTATTTCTTGTGTTGCCGTAAGACCTAAAGAGTTTCTGCCTTTAGGAAGCATTGCGATCAATTGAGATATTTGTTTTTCGTTATCTATTCCGAATTTTTCCTTTAATATTTCAACAACCTGGTCATCATTATAAAGATAGTTGACATCATTTTCTTTTTTAGGTTCAGCCATAAATTCGACAATTCCTGCCAGTTTTTCATTGTCAAGATTATTGATAAAATCAACCGCTTGGTATTCCGGTGTTGAATACAAATATGGCATTATCATATCGGAGAGAACAACTTTGAAATTTTCTCCAAAATGGGATTTTAGCAAATCTTTAATTGCTCTTTTGCCCGCTTTTTTACCTTTAAGTAGCAATTCATTAACAATTAAATCACGTTGAGATTTTTCAAGCTTAACTTGTTCAGTTAATGTTTGAATCCTTATATTGTTTACTGCTTCATATATTCTGCGTTTTTCGCTTAACGGATGTGCCTTAGAAAGTCTCGGTTCTTCTTTGATAAAAATACATTTGCCAGTTGCATAAGGCCGATGATCATACTCATAAAAAAGAATATCATAGATTTTATTTTTCAATTTTTTATCTTTTAGCTGTTTGTAATATTCGGCCTGTTTATCCCATAACAAACTGAATTCTTTTTTTACCAAATATCTTGGAATTGCGTAATCCACCTTTGCCTTTTTGTCAGCTAATCCTTTTCTCTGCCGAACATAACGTCTGTTTTTATCCTTAATATTATTTCTTTTATAAAGACTATTTAATCTCATATAAAAATATTCGCCAATGGTTTGGGCTTCATTTTTATCAAGATGATCCATTAATTTTGCATACTCCGAAGGTTCCTTTTTTTTAACTTGAACATCTTCATCATCGTTATTTGCTCTGGTTTTTTCTAACTCTAATTCCAGCTCTTGCATTTCAACAAATCCTGCCCCTCGATGTTTTGCTATATGTAGTATGGCTCGTCCAAGCTCCATAATATTATTTAACTTTCCATTTACACCCTGAGCGCGTATTCTATAAGGAGAAAGATTGATAAGATCGGCCTGCACGTCCTCATCAAAACTCCAAAGACCTGCTTCAGCAAGAGCTTCCGATAACAATAAAAGTCTTTTGCGAGTCCTTTCTGTATTTTTCCTTTGACTGCGTTTAAGCCTTCTTTCCTCTGCTCCTTCTGATGTCTTAAAAATACAAATTCCGGCATCTAATATCTCTGTTACTCTGTTTTCATCTAAAGGTAGAACAGCAGCACCAATCGAACCTGCCCCTAAATCTAATGATAACCGATATTTCATTATAACCGTCCTTTTCAAATTTTTTCTTGACAATCTATACGCTATTTAATATCTTACTCCTTGATATATGTGTATTTGGGATTGCTTGAACTGCACATATAATAAAGGCTATATGCCCTAAAATGGAGAGTGGATTTGATTGCCCTCTCTTTTTTTTTAATCCCATATTATTACCCCTAAATTCTCCCATGATTTTTATATGCTGTGATTTTGAAGTGACTCCTCCCTACTCCATGTTAAGTCCGTAAAAATACTATCATGTTTCTCTCCCCCCGTCAAAATATTTTCTAACGGTTACTGAATAGATTTTGCCGATTATTTTCCAGTCCTCTTTCTCAAAAGATTTTTCCCCGGCTGTAAAAATTCAAAAAATGTAAAAAAAACACCCAACTTGTTT
>JAFGKL010000020.1 GCA_016928585.1 Sedimentisphaerales bacterium | reverse complement strand
ATGTTTGAATATTAGGTGTTTGATATTTGATATTGTTCCGAATTTCAAGCTTCGTATTTCGGATTTTAAAAACTGTGCGCATAAAAAAACCGGGACACATCATCCCGGCTGGTCTTCTAATTATATGTTCGGTACCGTTTCTTAGCTGCCGTTATCTTCCAAAAGCTTTTTTAAATATGTATTCTCTCGGCGAGTCGCTTCCAGGTCAAAAAGAAGATATTTAACGCTCAAACGAAGGTAATCAACAGACTCCTGCAGCCTGTCGGCGTTCTTCTTCATCTTCTTATTACAGTCGCGGGTCTTCTCCGCGAGCAGCTTAAGTTTCTGGTTCTGCGGCGAAGGTATAGAGCCGATCTCCTTTACCAGGTCATCAAGTTTTTTTTCAAACGAAGCCTCATCCATCGAACTTTCCCTCTTCCTGACTTTTGCTAAAAAGCAACTACTTTTACTTAAAAACCGCTAACTTTTATTAAAAAACGATCTACTTTTTTAAAAAACTGCAAAAAACGTTCCAAACGTGGATATTAGCCTGATTTCAGGCTTTTTAATGCCCCAAACCCCCTATTTTAACCCAAAAGACCCGATAATTTACACCAATTCCGATAAAATACCCTGTAACGATTGGGCCGATATGTTTATATTAATAAACACACGTATTTAGCCGAAACATATGTATCTTTTGTTTACAAGTGCTTATAAACAAAACATGTTATGGAAAACGGCTTTATACGAACATAGACAGTATTGTTTCGTAAAAAAATTGACAATAACATTTTATTGCTGAGCAATACTATCAAGGAGAAGGTGTTTTTTTTATGATTTCTGCATGGTTTAATTCCGGCACGAAGGGATTTGTGTTGCTGTATCTCCTGCTGATCACAGTATATACATTCACTGCAGTTCCGGCCTATGCCGACATCGCAAACCCAAGTTTTGAACTTTTTGAATATCATGCCGATCCGAACTTCCCAAAAGCTCTCCACTGGGAAATAGAAAATTACGCCGCCGACGTTAATAATCTCGTACCTATAATCGAGTCTCCACTACACGGTAAAACCATAAACTGGCGTATTGATCCACAAGTAGGCCTGTTTCCAAAAGACGGTGAGCGGCTTTTGATGCTTTCAACAGGAAATTTCGGTCGTCCCGGCAATACAAACTACGCAAAAGCGTGGCAACACATCACGGTCCAGGAAGGTGACAGACTTTCAGGTTATTACTTCTTTGGTACGTGTGATTACCTCGCCGATTATAACGATTACGCAACGATAACACTATCGAGGGATTCAGACCCAAACGATAACATTGAACTGATAAGCATTAATGTATCCAGCGTAGGAAGTTACGGCTCTATGGAAGGCTGGGAAAGATTTGAACATGTTTTCTCTACAAAAAGCGAAGGAGAATACGACCTGACTTTCTATGTCCAGGATGCCGAGGATATGATAGTGAATAGTTATCTTGGAGTTGACAATCTTCAACTTTGTGCCGCTCCTGAGCATGGAGATATCAATCTTGACTGTCAGGCTGATTACCTCGATTTTGCTATCATTACGCAATTCTGGCAGATAAATTGCTACGGCCCACCGGGGGATATGTCAGATCCAAACCAATGTAATGACTGGGCAAATGTAGATTCGGCAGGCGATTTTGACGATAATGAAATAATCGACGTGAATGACCTGAGGATTTTTGCTACAGGATGGCTGACCGGCGAATAGCCGACAAACCAAATTCACAAGGCAGTAATGCCTTGTTGCCAACTCTTAATGAAAATCAAAAAGTGACTGAGTCTTTATGATCGTTACCTGTTCTGGAACCTTACAAATCCTTAGATGAACATAAATAGCATTATCTCGTAAAAAAGATTAAGATTGACATTTTATTGCTGAGTGGTATCATAGGTAAGAGGGTGTTTTTTATGATTTTTGTATGGTTTAAATCGAGCACCAAGGGGGCTGTGTTACTGTATGGTCTGCTAATTGCAGTACATGCGTTCACTGCGTTTCCGGTTTATGCCGATATTGTAAACCCAAGTTTTGAGCTTTTTGAGTATCATGCCGATCCGAACTTTTCAAAACCTTTCTGCTGGGAAATAGAAAATTACGCCGCTGACGTTAATAATCTCATGCCTTTAAACGATGGTCAAGGAGAAGGAGGATACCAAGGTTGGCCTGATGATATAAAAGATAACGGTCTGTTTGCTATTGACGGTGAGCGACTTTTGATGCTTTCAACCGGACATATCGGTGAGCCAGGTGATACAGATCATGGGAAAGCATGGCAGCATATTACAGCTCAGGAAGGAGACAGGCTTTCAGGCTATTACTTTTTTGGTACGTGTGATTACATTGACGACCTTGATGATTACAACGATTATGCAACGATTACACTCGTACGCAATCCAGACCCAAACGATAACATTGAACTTATATATATTAACGTATCCGATGTAGGAAATTATAGTTCCATGGGAGGATGGGAAAGATTTGAATACATCTTCTCAGCAGAAACAGCAGGTGAATGTGATCTAACTTTTCATGTCCAGGACGCTGTGGATGATTATGTAAATAGTTATCTTGGAATTGACGATCTTGAACTTTGTGCTGCTCCTGAACATGGAGATATCAATCTTGACTGTCAGGCCGACTATCTCGATTTTGCTATCATCGCACAATTCTGGCAGATAAATTGCTATGGCCCACCGGGGGATATGTCAGATCCGAACCGATGTGATGACTGGGCGGGTGTAGATTCGCCGGGCGATTTTGACGATAATGAAATAATCGATGTTAATGACCTGAAGATTTTTGCTTCAGAATGGCTGACCGGCGAATAGCTGACAAATCAAATTTGCAAAACAGTAATGCTTTGTTGCCAACTCTTAATGAAAATCAAAAAGTGACTGAGTCTTTATGATCGTTATCTGTTCTGGAAACGCGTGGAAAGTATGGACATGAAGTTCATCTTTTCTTGCCTCAAAGTCTATATAGCTGAACGGTTCAAGGCCTTCTTCCGCTGAATCCGGGGATTTTACAAACATACCCCTGTTCCTGGCAAAACGCTGAAGATCAATACAGCTTTGGTGATAAAGATTCGGGCTCATCTTTTCGACCTGAAAATCCGTCATATAGCTTAGGCCTCTGCTGAGAGTACATTTATGATTGCGTTGACCACGGAACTGAAAACGTTCAACAAGTCCACGTTTGGGAAGCATTTGGCCTGGAAGACTTATAAGTTCGCTAAGGCAAAGATCGCGAGTAAACACGCTTATTACATGAGAGCTGCCCGTTGCCCAAATGAATGTTTCATAATTTGCCGTTTTTAGGTGGCGTCGGGAGTAAATTGTGAAAAGCTCCGGATGTAAAGACCTCTGATATAAAGAAAAGGTTAGCTCACTTATAGCTAATTTGCTTCTTGGTTTATCCATATAAAATTTTTTCCTACTAACAATTCCATTCTCACAAAAACGCAAATTCATTATACATAAATTAATAACACCAATTCAAGCTTGTTATCAGTATTGATAATGCACTTTGGTTTGATTATAGGACCATAATCTTGCAAGTTCCCCCATGTAAAAGACTAAGCTTTTGAAAAAATTTTATAAAAAATTTGAAAATTAAGGGGCAATTTTAACTAAGCACATAAGTATTGAGAACTGCCGCGATAATATTGTAAAATGCATGGCTGCCTGCCGTAATTCCAAATCCCCTAACGGCAAACACTATTGCAAAGTAAACACCTGCCAAAATTCTAAAAATAAACTTCGAAAATGAGAACGGCTCCCCTATTTGAAAATGGCCGTTAACAAAGAATATATGGTGGTGAACACTGAAAAGAATCGCTGCTATCATGACCGATATGAACACAGCCCATTGCCAACTCATCCCAAGCATATCCTGAAACACAAGCATCAGAAGACATATCAGTATCAACCTGAAAACAAACTCCTCATATATTCCCGCACCGATACCTGTAACGATATCAACGCCCAGCGACCTGGCTTTATGCTCGGCTGCCTCAGCAGGGTTTACCTGCCCTGTTGGTGTGTTATCGATCACAAGATAAACCGCCGCTGTTTTTTCAGCTCCCCGGTAAGCGGCGAATTCACTCTGCTGATCATAGTTTACCGAACGGTTTACTGTCAGACTTAAAACTATCAACGGTATCGCCAGCAAAACACACTCGAGCGACATCGGACCAAAGTCCCTAATGTTCACTCGCCATGATGTACCCGAAGTCATTTGCAATGCAATTAATATCACTACTATCGTAAGAGGAGTTGCTATCCATGTCATACGTTCCGAAAAACCCAGAAATTTCAATATGTTCTGTCCCCAGACAAATGATACAACAACCCTTGCATCCGTCAGTGATCTGCTTAGTATTTCAGGATTGAATGCTATGGTGCCGACTTCGTAAACTACAATAAAAAACAGAAGATACCAAAGTGCATAGATCGGTCTTGAGGTTCTGTCAAGATATGAGTCTTTGACAAAACCCACAAGTTGACTTATGCTGGTTTTATGGTTATCTTTAAACTTTCTATCCATTGGGCAAAAGTTAATCATAAAACAGTAAAAAGTAAAGTAAAATACAAGACTAAAAACAGACTTTTGATATTAAATGAGTACCGAAAAGCTTACAAAAATATATGATCTGCTGTTTGATCGCTTCGGGCCTCAGCACTGGTGGCCCGGACAAACCCCCTTTGAGATCATCGTGGGTGCTATACTTGCACAGAATACAAACTGGACAAATGTCGAAAAAGCCATCAATAATCTAAAAAGGGCAAATCTTCTCGATCCCGATAAGCTTCACAATAGCAACCACAATAGACTTGCAGAATTGATCCGGCCGGCCGGCTATTACAATATCAAAGCAAAAAGATTAAAAAACTTTCTAAGCTGGCTTTTTGAAACCTATGACGGCAATCTATCACAGCTTGAAAATCTTGATACCGACTCTTTACGACAGCAGCTTTTAGGCATAAACGGAATCGGACTAGAGACGGCTGATTCGATCGTACTGTATGCTTTTAATAAACCCATTTTTGTTATTGACGCCTACACATGCAGAATTATGGGAAGGCATTGTCTTATCGAGCCGGGGGCCGACTACGAACAAGTAAGGGATATCTTCGAATCTTTTCTCCCCTCGGATGTTAAACTTTTTAACGAATTTCACGCTTTACTTGTTATGGTAGGAAAAAATTTCTGCAAGCCAAAACCAAAATGTGAAGGCTGCCCCCTAGAATTGTTACCGCATGAGATAGCGGAATACTTTTAGAATTTCTCTGTTGTCGCGGGTTCGTTTTTCTGCTGAGTTTCCTGTTTTGCCTTCTCTGCTTTTTCTGCTGCTTTCTGTTGAGCTTCCTGTTTTGCCTTTTCTGCCGCAAAATTAGCTTTTTCTTCTGCCGCTTTTGCAGCTTCGAACTCAGCCTTTGCTTTTTCTGTTTCTGCCAGTGCCTTGTCTGCTTCTGCACGAGCCTTGTCAGCAATCGCCCTGGCTTTGTTAGCATCAGCAACAGCGTTATCCTTTTCAGCCTTTAACTTTTGAGTCTCTGTCTGCGCCTTAAGTCTCGCTTCCTGGGCCGCTGCTTTTTCGGCTTCAGCTTTTTCTACTTCTTTTCTGGCTGCAATAACCTGCTGCTCTGCCTGCTCTACCTGTTTTTCAGCTTTTAACAGTGCGCTCTCGGCCTCAAGAGCTTTACGTTCTACCGATTCGGTGTAAGCTGACGAACCAAACGGATCATTGACTATATTTGACAGTCCCGGATCGTATTTTGGCGACTCGTATTTTTTCTCTACATGCTCGATCATCTTGGCGTATTCCATGCCATTAGTAGATATTGTCGGAGTGAGAATAAAAATGATCTCCGTAGCTTTCTCTTCAAAATCCTTACTTGAAAAAAGCACACCAACCAGCGGCAAGTCCTTAAAGAAAGGCACCCCGCGGATCACGGATCGTTTTTCAGATTTTTTCATTCCACCTATTATCAGGCTTTGCCCCGGCGATATCCTGTTCTCGTCAACATCTATTGAACGCTCGGTTATGATCGCCGTCTGAACAACACCCTCAGGCTTGGACCTTGAACCGATAGTTATCGAGGTTTTGATTCCTACTGAACCATCAGAATAAACCGAAGGTGTAACAGTAAGGGTATCCTCAACCCATTCATATTTTGTTATCTCGTAGGGGGCAACGCCTGCAGCAGTCACGGTCTGCTCGACGGGAGCAAAATCCCTAATCATAACTGTAGCAGTTTTACCATTTACCGTTTCGAGTGTCGGGTTCATCAATATCTTCAGATAACCCGTTGATATAAGCATGTCAACAACTGCCCGTACCTGATGTCCAGTAGCACCTTTGTTGATCCAATAACCGAAATCAAGACCAAATGTTTTTCTTTCCGTCTCACGCAGAGACGCTCCGGGAAAGGCCGGGTCAAGAACACCGGCAGTAGTTTGACCATATCTCGCTTCTCCTAATGTAATTTTCTGACCGAGAAAGTTTTCGATCATGATCGATGTTTCCCAGTCCATTGTCTCATCTCCGAATCTTTCGAGGATAAGACAATCAATATTTACCTGGATGGGCTGAACATCAACCATTTCGAGAAATTCAAGAACCTTGTCAGCCTCCTCATCATTGGCACAGTCTATGATCATCTGGTTGGTTGGGCCGCTTTGGCTGATCTTGGTTCTCAAAGGCTTGCCCAACTGTTCGCTGACCAGCGTCGAAAGTATGTCTACGGTATGATTTTTTGTAAAATAGAACAGTTTTACACCGCCATTAAAGTTTATCCTTTTGGCAGGTCCGCGATACATCTCGGGGAGCGGGTTTTGGAGGTTCTGGTTTTCTTTTATCTGCCCGATGTCCTTTAAAATGGCTTTTGCTTCAAGTTCTGTGGGCTTTTTGGTGAAAAAGTCCCCACATCCGGACAAGCACAGCACCGCCGCTACGGGTAGACAATACCCTAAAACAAGCCGCTTGAGACTGTCTACAACTCTAATGAAATGGGGGCCAACAATGATATCCATATCTTCTCTTGTGATCTTTATAGAACTACTATCGGCAATGATACCCTCTCGTCTGCAAATTCTATCATCAAACTATTAGACTAATCAATAATTTTCTGTTATTTTCTCTACGGTTATGTCTAAGCGAAAAAATAAAACAAATTATACCGTAGGGTTTATTGCCTTAGGTTGTCCAAAGAATATTGTAGACAGCGAAAAGATGCTCGCTCTTATCGGAACTGATGATTTTATTCTTACCAATAACATCTGTGATGCTGATATTGTAGTTGTTAATACGTGTGGATTTATTGAACCTGCAAAAGTCGAAGCTCTTGAATCGATCAGCTATGCTGTTGAACTGAAAAAGAAAGGAAAAGTAAAAAAAGTCATTGTTGCCGGCTGTCTTTCTCAAAGAATGGGAGACAAACTGCATGATGAAGCTGAAGGTATTGATGCTATTGTAACTCTTGAGCAAAGAGACAATATTGCAAAAATAATTCGAGACGTTATAAGTTCCGATAAAATCAAAACATACAATCAGCAAACCCCATCTACTATCCATAATGATGCCGGTCGGCTTTTAATAACTCCGCCGCACTGGGCATACCTGAGGATCAGCGAAGGCTGCTCCAGGAAATGTTCGTTCTGTACGATCCCTTCTATAAGAGGAGCATTTAGAAGCAAGCCCCTTGAGATGGTTCTTGCCGAGGCACATGAGCTCGTAGATAACGGTGCTGTCGAGCTCAGTATCATCGCCCAGGACTCCAGCAACTATGGAAAGGATCTTGGTATAAAGGATGGTCTAATAAAACTTATTAATAACCTTCAAAAGATTGATAGTTTGGAATGGATCCGCCTGATGTATCTTTATCCTGCCAATATTTCCGACTATCTTGTCGATATTATTGCACAAAGTGAAAAGGTTGTTAACTATATCGATATGCCTGTCCAGCATATAAACGACCAAATCTTAAAAGCAATGAAAAGGACCGACACCAAAGAAAAAACTATGCGCCTTATTGAAAAGCTAAGGCACACCATCGACAATGTTGTTTTGCGAACGACGGTCATCGCAGGTTTCCCCGATGAAACAGATCAAATTTTCGATGAACTTCTCGACTTCATAAAGTGGGCTCGTTTTGATGTTCTTGGCTGTTTTCCATACTACCCCGAGGCGGGAACAATGGCTGCCCAACTTAAAAATCAGCTTTCTGCAGATACTAAAAACGCTCGAACCGAAAAACTCATGCTCACCCAGCAAAAAATCGCCTTTGAAAAGGCAGGTTTTCTCAAAGGAAAGCGGTTTTCTTGTCTGATCGACGATATTGACGAAAATGGGACCGGTACTGGGCGATATTTCGGCCAGGCCCCGCATATTGACAGCGTTTGTCTGATCGAAAACTGTCCCCGGCCGCAGGGCCGGTTCGTCGAGGTAGAGATAACCGGGACAAAAAATTATGATTTGACGGCAAAAACACTTTTATAATTGATTTTCTACAGGAATTGGATAGACTTTTCGGTGTAAACTCAACCTTTGGTAACGGATTAACAAAAGGACATGGAAAATAACAAAGGCATAGTTAGATTTATCCCAAATACCCTTACTGTCGGGCGTCTTGTTCTAACCGCTATCTTTCTTGTTATGGTTCTTTATGCCCCCAGGATCGGCGAAGAAAAACCTTCAAACTTTCTGCTTATAGCATTCATATTATTTGTAATCACCGGTCTTACCGATATCGTTGACGGTAAGCTGGCAAGAATGTATGACGTAACAAGTAAGTTCGGCAGGATCCTCGATCCTTTAGCAGATAAATTTCTTGTCTGCGGAGCATTTATCTGTTTTGCTATTGTCGGCCAGCCAAAACTCGACAACTTCAATATCACACCTTTAACAATGGACGTTCTTCGATGGGCAACTGCCTTGATAATAATAGCAAGAGAATTGTTTGTAACTATATTAAGGCAAACAGCAGAAGCAAGGGGGATCAATTTTGCAGCAACTATTTCAGGCAAGATAAAAATGTTTCTGCAATCATTTGGCATCGGTACCGTAATGATCAAGTGGGCTTATGTTTCAAGGACATGGGGCGATATTTTCACTGCGGTCGCCTTTTCTCTCATGGTGATCTTAACCGTCATCTCCGGTGTTCGCTCGGTTCAACGGCCAAGAAAATAAAGCCTTCGTAAAAAATTGTACTTAAAATTAAGGTTTAGAGAACGCCGCATCCCAATCCTTCCAAACCGGCTCTGATCCTACCGACTTTATCATCGATGCGATCTTGCTAGCAGAACGGCTATCATCAACCTCGAATTGTTCCGTAGAACCGACTTTCAAAGAATATCCTCCCGGATTGGTTTTTGAGCCTGCACTCATCCGCGTAACACAAATCTTTACCAATTCGTCCCTCAGCGAAGCCCGTTCACGCGTTGAAAGCACGATCCCCGCATCCGGAAAACAAAGTCTTAATGCCAGCATCATCTGAACCAGACCCTTGTCGGTAACGATATTTTCTGTGTTACTTAAAACATTCAGAGCAGGCCTTACTCTCGGAAAGGAAAATGACACCTGGCTTTGCCAGTAATGCTTCATCAGATAATCAGCGTGTACTGCCAGGGCTGTCGCATCCGTTCGCCAATCAGCAAGACCAAGCAGCACGCCCAGTCCTATCCTCCGCATTCCAGCCGAAGCGATCCTGTCGTGGCTTTCAAGCCTGTGATCATAATCGCTCTTTGGGCCCTTTACATGATATTTCGCGTAGGTTGATCTGTCGTAAGTTTCCTGGTAAAGCGTAACTCCATCGATACCGGCAGCAAAAAGTTCTGCATATTCATCCTGCTCCATAGGATATATCTCGATCGATATCGAACTGAACCTGCCTCGAAGCTTTTTCGCAAGCTCACAAAGATAATCAATCGTTATGAACTCTCTGTCTTCGCCGCTAACGATCAATATATGCCGGAATCCCTCTTTCGCTATCACTTCCGCGTCTGCCATTGCCTCTTCAATGCTCAATCGCGTCCGTTTAAAATCGTTGGTTATGTTGTAACCACAGTAAACACAACTGTTGACACAATGATTGGAAACATACAATGGTGCATAAAGTTGAACAGTTCTGCCAACTCGCTGAATTGTCAGCTTTCTCGCCATTTGTGCCATTTGTTCAACATACAACTCCGCTGCCGGTGAAAGTAAAGTAGTAATTCTGTCCAGGCTGTATTTAAAGGAAGCACTTTTAAGATGATTTAAGACTTGTTCCTCACTTATATTCTCAAGCTTCTCGAGCCAAGTCTGCCCATGGCCGTCCAACTGAAGATCAGACAGGATCTTTTGTATGCTTAACATTATCTATCCTTCATCTCGCAAAAAACCGGTTAACGGACTAGACGCACTGGCTGCCTGGTTTTCCTGCGCAAGCCCGGAAACATACGCAATCCTTCCTGCCTGCGTTGCCATCTTGAACGCAACGGCCATTGAGATCGGATCTTCGGCTGTCGCTATCGCGGTATTAACCAGAACAGCATCCGCTCCCATTTCCATGGCCTCGGCAGCCTGGCTTGGCGTTCCCAGCCCTGCGTCTACCACCACCGGAACCCGTGCATGTGCGATTATCATCTCGATAGACGATTTTGTCTTAAGCCCTTTGTTCGATCCGATGGGACTTGCAAGCGGCATTACCGTAGCAGCACCGGCACTTTCAAGTTTTTTTGCAAGCACAGGATCGGCATTTATATAAGGCAGAACAATGAAACCTTCTTTGGTCAATATTTCCGTTGCCTTTAACGTTTCGGTTCCGTCAGGCAACAGATAATACGGATCAGGTGTCACTTCCAGCTTGACCCATTCTATTCCGCTTGCCGCCCGTGCAAGTCTTGCAAGCCTAACCGCTTCATCAGCATTTCTTGCTCCCGATGTATTCGGTAAAAGCTGATATTTATTCCTATCGATCACCCGCAGCATATCGTCATTTTCATTTTCGATATCGACCCGGCGAAGCGCTACTGTCACCATTTGTGTACCGGATGCTTCTATACTGCGTGCCATTATTTCATTGGAACTGAATTT
>JAFGKL010000155.1 GCA_016928585.1 Sedimentisphaerales bacterium | reverse complement strand
CAGACATGAGCAGGCAAATAAAGATGCCGTTTTATCAGAGATTATTTTAAGATACTCATTGACAGTAAGATCAAAATTTCTTTGCTGGATATTCTGGGAAAGTTCCCCCTGACATATCTTAGTCGTAGTTTCAGAAAGTATGGGGAAATATTCCCGTATATCCAGTTTGGAACACAGTTCAAAAACCTTGCTAAGGACCATATCACCCAGTAAAACCGCAGATTCGTTCCCCCACAGCGCATTTGCGGTAGCAGAGCTTCTTCTTGTTTGTGCCTGATCAATAACGTCATCATGCAAAAGAGTGGCCGTATGGATCATCTCGATGATCGCAGCAAGACTGATGTGAATATCGGAGATCTGTCCGCAACACCTGGCAGAAACAAGCACAAGCCCCGGACGGATCATCTTTCCGCTTCGAGAAGTAACATGCTTCAACAAGGAATTGATGGGATCGCTGCCGGTAACAAGCTGAGCAGAGATAAAATCTTTTACCGAGTTAAGCTCATCACTGACAAGTCCAAAAGCCTGTGTAACTGCACCATATTTTTGCTGCGTGGATATATTTTGATCATGAACGCGCATATTCGAAGAACTTCTTCCTAAGCAACTCGGTTATCGGGCCGGGTTTTCCGTCGCCGATGACCCTAGAGTCAGCCTCGACAACTCCAATGACCTCGGCAGCAGTACCTGTAAGGAAAAACTCGTCCGCCGTGTAAAGGTCATAACGCGTAATCTCTCTTTCTATGACTTCAATATTTTCCTGCATTGCTATATTAATGACAACAGCCCTGGTTATCCCCGGCAGCGAACCTGACTGGGGCGGCGGAGTATAGATATCGCCATCCTTGACGATGAAAATATTGTCTCCGCTGGCTTCAGCAACATAGCCCTGATGATTGTACATGATAGTCTCGTCAGCACCGGCATCGAGAGCCTCTATCTTAGCAAGAATATTGTTAAGGTAATTAAGGCTCTTTACCTGCGGCGGTATCGACTGCGGATGGTTGCGGACTGTCGATGCACTGACAACCTTCATACCCTCTTTGTATAACTTTTCGGGGTAAAGCTGAATATGATCAGCAATAATAAAAATAGTAGAGTTTTTACAGAAAAAGGGGTTGAGCCCAAGATCGCCAACTCCGCGAGTAACAACAAGCCGGATATAACCGTCGTCGATGTTATTCGCCCTGACGGTTTCTTCGGTTGCCTTAGCAAGTTCTTCAACAGTCAATTTGATCTTTAGACGAATTACCTTTGCCGATTCGTAAAGCCTTCTAAGATGCTCAGCAAATTTGAATATTTTGCCATTGTAAACACGGATCCCCTCGAAAACACCGTCTCCGTAGAGAACGCCGTGATCAAAGATAGATATCTTTGCCTGGTCTTCATCAACGAGTTGTCCGTCCAACCAAACTTTAGCCATAATTAACCTCCATCGTTATCTTATTCAGTCATGCAACAAGCCCGGTCTCAAACAATTTTACCATCGACAAGCCGGATAAGCTTGTGGCCACGGTTAGCGATGCTTTCGTCATGCGTAACCATTATAACGGTCTGACCATCACTATTAAGCTGCTCAAGGACCCTTAGTATACCGTTTCCTGTCTCGGAGTCAAGGTTTCCTGTAGGCTCATCCGCCAGAAGCAATTGGGGCTGATTGATCAATGCCCTTGCGATGGCCACTCGCTGTCTTTCGCCGCCTGAAAGCTGGAAAGGCCTGTGCTTTATCCTGTCCTGCATTCCAAGCCGTTCGAGCAGCTCGGCTGCGCGCTTTTTTGTGGATTTTCGCCTCGAAATCCATCCTAATGAAGTGAATTTTGCCATCGCCGGCAGCATAACGTTTTCCAGCACGTCCAATTCGTCGAGAAGGTGATAGAACTGGAAAACAAAACCAACAGAAGTATTTCGAAAAACATTCAATTTTTTCTGTGAAAAGCCTGCAAGGTCGCTGCCCATGTAAAAGACGGAACCTGAATCTGGTTTATCCAGGGCACCCAGAATATGCAGAAGAGTGCTTTTGCCGCTTCCGGAAGCACCGACTATAGCGACAAACTCGCCCATGTCGACCGAAAGATCAAGCCCCTTCAATACTTTCAAAGTGTTTTGTCCCATTTTATATGACTTATAAAGTTCGACTGATTTTATTATCGTGCTCATTTTTAGTTCCGGTTATAACTGGTTAACCTGTAATATCTCGGCAGGAGTTTTTCTTACAGCCTGTATGCTTGGGATAACGGCACCAAGCAGCGAGGCAATAATTGCCGAGACAACGATCATAATAGCTACGTTTATTTCCACTTCGCTCGGTATTTCTCCGATGGCGTAAACACTTCTGTCCCAAAGCTGCCAGCCATAATTCTCAAAAAGCCATGTCTCTATCCGGTGTGCCTTCGAGATAAAAGCCCATCCGGCGGCGGCTCCTATAACAGAACCTGTCACACCTATAAGCATCGCAAAGTTCAGGAACAATTTTATGATATTTAATTTAGATATGCCAATACTTTTGAAGATGCCGATGTCTTTGCTTTTGTGGCTTATTATCATGTAGAAGACCACAAAAATTATAAAGACCGTAATGAAACCCAGCATAACAAAAAGCATTACCAGCATTGTCTGCTCCTTTTGCATCGGTGCTATTGAGCTTCTGCGGAAATAGAGCCAGCTTTGGACAGACACATTCTGTAAGAGATCGGCATATTTTTTGTCAGCGTTCTTTGCCGTGAACTTTTGCCAAAGATCGGCGGTTTTTTCACAGCCGTCAGAAAGCGCTACGTTTTCGGCAAACTTTATATGTATGCTGTTTGTTCTTTTATCAACACCGTCCATACCGCAAAGTGTCTGAGCAATATCGAAGGGAATATAGACCATTTGTGAATCTATCCTGGGAATATGTGTGTGGCTGTCATCGGCAAAGATAAAAGTTTTTGAGTTTACAAGGCCCGTTGCTGCTTTGGCAAGCGCGCCTTGTGCCGTCAGGGGAAAACAACTTATGGTCAGACTGACCTTAGGCTGATGATCATCGTGATAATATTTACCGGTCCTGTCGGTTGGGCCGTGCATCATTATAATTCCGACAACGCATCCGGGCAGATCCTTGTCAGAAGTATGCAGGAAAGCGTTTTG
>JAFGKL010000019.1 GCA_016928585.1 Sedimentisphaerales bacterium | reverse complement strand
GGGTGTGAAAATGAGTTTTTTGAAATGACAGGCTTGGTCTGTCAAAAATTGAATATTAAGGCAGATATTTACCGTGATCTTATGGAAATCAGAGATAATAAATACGACATCATCTTTGCTTTGGATGTTTTTGAGCACATCGCAAATATTGTTAAATATATTGATAAATTAAAAGAACTTAGTCATAACAGGACAATGATCATAATATCAGGCCCTACAGAAAGCCTTTTTTATAAATTTGGAAGAAAGCTTGCTGGTTTTTCAGGTGATTATCATATAACAAATATTTATGAAGTGGAGCGTCATTTCAAGCTCAGTGGCCTTAAAAGGACCGATCTAAAGAGGTTGTTTTTTCCTTTAACTTTGTTTAGACTAAGTGCATGGCAATTATAAATTAAGTTAGGTGGTTACAAAATGGATTCAACAATAAAAAAAGCAGTTGTTATCCCTGCATACAAAGTAATATCAACAGTTACAAAAGTTGTCAATTCCATACCGGAGTTCATCGATTTTATTATAGTTGTCGACGATAAATGCCCGGAAGGTTCCGGAAAAAAGGCAGAGTCGCTTGATAATCCGAGAGTTACAGTTATTTATCATGATAAGAACAAGGGAGTCGGTGCCGCCGTCAAGTCAGGTTATCAAAAGGCTATGGAACTCGGATGTGAAGTGGTGGTTAAGATTGACGGGGACGGACAAATGGATCCGGAATACATGGAAAATTTGATAAAACCGCTCTTGCTCGACCAGGCTGATTACACAAAGGGCAACAGGTTCGTAGACTTTAAAGCTCTAAGGGCTATGCCAAAAGCAAGGCTGATCGGAAATAACATGCTTTCATTTCTGGAAAAAATATTTTCAGGATATTGGGATATAATGGATCCCACAAACGGGTATACAGCAATTCATAAAAGGGTCTTAGGGAAGCTTGATCTGAACAAGATCGCTGATAGGTTCTTTTTCGAATCGGATATGCTCTTTAATCTCAACCTTTATCACGCCGTGGTCCTCGACATTCCTATTCCGGCTAAATATGAGAACGAGCCAAGTTCGCTGAGTATCGGGAAGACCCTTGTTAAATTCCCTCCTCGACTTTTATACGGATGCGCAAAAAGAATCTTTTTGAAATATTTCATATATGATTTCAACATGGCTTCGGTTTATATTCTTGTAGGGCTTCCGCTGTTTTTGTGGGGGCTCATATTTGGTATTGTTGAATGGGCTGATTCAATCCGTACGGGTGTGCCTAGACATACGGGTGCAATTATGCTATGCGTATTGCCCCTGATAGTTTCAATCGAAATTCTTTTGCAAGCCATTAACATCGACATCAGAAATGTTCCCAGAAAAGGCGATATTAACAGCAAGTGGAATAATTAATAATTACAAGGATCATCGCTTTCCAAGTTTACATCTGGATCATCCGAATATCTCATTGGCAGTGCTCTGGTCAAGATATTTGGAATAGTATCCCTTTACTGCAGTGCTGCCGTTTTGTTGAACATTATCCATAGAAGAAAAAACACCCGCTTTCAGCAACACTAAGATCGTAACACATGCGGCAGCATTGACTATGGATTGTGAAAAACCGCTGTACCTCAATATCCATATTGGTTGCGGACGTTTTTGTTTAAGCTTGTCGGCTTTCGGCGCAAAACGCAATCCATGTTTTAACATTTTGAGCGCTTGTGTATTGGCCCGGGTCAGCAGGTCAAGCTCATGTGGCTGGGTTTTCAATAATGACATGGCAACCTCAACTTTGCCGTAAACACTTAGTCTCCGCTGACAACGAGGACAATTTGCAATATGATTCTGCAGCCAGAATGAATCCGGGTTTATATGCATGGCAAGATACCTTGTCAACTTGATCCTGATCTTACTGCATTTGGTTTTAATTTTTGAACTGTCCATTTTCTTCCCTATTCATCTTTCTCTTTGGCTAACCATTTTGCCAGGAGAGTGATTGCCTTTGATCGATACACTCTTGCCGTAGCTTCTCTTATACCCAGGATATCACCAACCTTTACATAAGGAAGTTCCGCAAGGTCACGCAGAACAATGACATCCCTTAAATAATCCGGAAGCCTCGAAACCGCATCTCTGAGTTTTTCCTGCAGAAGCCTTGCATCCAGTTCCTGCGCGCAATCCTTATTGTCAACCTGCTCCGTTCTGTCAGCAATCACTTGTAAGGATAGACGGGCCATCTTCTTTCGCCTCAGCATAGAAATAGCCGTGTTCGATGCCGTACGAAAAAGATACCCCTGTACATTCCCCGGCTTCTGCCTGCACTGATAATGAGCAAGCTGTAGGAAGGTTTGCTGATATGCATCGCATACATCCTGTTCGTTGCCGAGGATACGCCACAGCATCGTCACCAGTTGAGATCCGTGATTTTGCATAGCGGTTAATATCCATCGCTGGCTCTTATCAACAGATCCAACAGCGCCAAGGCCCCAACTCAAGGTACAAATATCGCTCTTATTCGACATAACAACTCACTGAGTGTCTTCCTGGTCGTTCGCTAAACAGGACGTTTGAACTATTGTTATGTTACCAAAAATATCAAAAAAATAAAGAAAAACCAAAAAAACCCGTTCTTTAGGTAACATTTTCTGCGTGTATACGTCATTAATCATAGATCGCGGTGCTCTTATTATACGGTTTTTCAGAGGAATGGTTCTATGAGCAAAAAGATAAACAAAACTGACATTGTGGCACTTGTCGACGACCTCCTTTCCGATGCGATCACCTGCGGGGCAAGTGATGTGCATTTTGAACCCACCAATGAGGGTCTGACAATCAAATTCCGCCTTGACGGAACATTAAAAACAATAGAAATATTGCCGTCGATCGTCAAAGACAATGTTATCGCAAGGCTAAAAGTACTTGGCGGATTGCTGACTTATCGCAACGATCTGCCTCAGGAAGGCAGAATAAAGGGGCATGAGACATCCCACACCCAGGGAAAGGTCACCGACAAAAGGCTGGCTGTGTTCCCAACCATCCACGGCCAAAGAGCGGTAGTCAGAATATTCTATGAAAACGCAGGCCTTACAGAGTTAAAGCAACTGGGCTTTTCAGATTATATATTCTCAGCGGTAAGTGAAATATCCGACCAAAATCAGGGGGTATTGCTTTTAACGGGACCGGCAGGCAGCGGTAAAAGCACAACCTTAGCTGCCCTGCTGCGGAATATCTTAAGAAACCATCCCGGTAAAAGCATAATAGCTCTCGAGGACCCTGTCGAAAGAAACATACACGGAGTAACACAGATCGAAATATCCGCACACAGCGAGATGACTTTCCCCATAGCATTACGCTCCCTGCTGCGTCAGGATCCGCAGGTTTTGATGGTCGGAGAGATTCGCGATGCAGAAACCGCAAGTATAGCGATTGAAGCCGGGCTTACCGGCCATTTACTCATGAGTACAATGCATAGCGGCACCCCTGCCGGCGCCATCCTAAGACTGCTTGAGATGGGGATTGAACCGTACCAGGTTACTTCAAGCGTATCAGCCGTAATGAACCAAAGGCTCGTCAGAAAACTCTGCCCAAAATGCAAAAAAGAAGATAAAGCCTCTGGCATCTTTGAAGCCGTCGGATGTGATAATTGTTTTAACACGGGTTTTAACGGCAGGGTATTGATCTGCGAAATGGTTCAGCTTGATGGCCAACTTAGAAAAGCTATCCTGGAAAAAGCTGACATGGAAACACTTCAGAACATACTAAATAACAGGGGTCACATGAATTTGGCACAGGATGCAAGAAGATTGATAACAGAAGGGATAACCACACCAAATGAGGTCCAGGCGGTAATAGGCGATTTTTAAATAAACAGTTCCAAATGGAAGGTTTTTAAATGGCAACGTTTGAATATAATGCCCTGACATCCTCGGGGCGGCTAATGAAAGGTACGATTGAGGCATCCTCCCCTGAACAGGCTTCTCAGATGCTGACTGAAATGAAGCTTACGATCAATGAGATATCAAAAGCAAAAGACAAAGGACCAAAAACTTCGATCGGACGAAACGAATTCCTCCTCTTTAATCAGCAGTTGGCTTCCATCACAAAAGCAGGGATCCCGCTTGAAAAGGGCCTAAGAGAGCTTGCCAGCGACGCCGGCTCAACCGCCATGAAAAAACTGATTTCTGACGTAGCTGACGATCTTGAGGCTGGAGACAACATAGAACAGGCCATTGCAAAAAGACAAAAAAAATTCCCCTCTTTATACGGATTAATACTAAAAGCAGGTATCCAGACTGGCAGGCTCAGCGAGATGCTCACAAGTTTAAACCGTCACCTGGAAATAGGCATCAGAACCAGGAGAATCATCGGCGAAGCTTTTTGTTACCCTATCGTCGTAATCTCCATAGTAGCTATAATTATAACATTCCTCTTTTCTATGGTGATACCATCTTTTGCTGAGATACTTTTGGACATGTCTGGAGGCGAAGCACAACTTCCACACCTGACAAACGTCTTCATCACTATGGCCGAAAATGTTTGGCAATTCTGGGGGGTTGTGCTGCTCCTGCTTATCGTCGTTGCTGTTATTTTTATATTGCTTTCGGGTTCTGCGCAGGGCAGACGTTTTAAAGAGGCAATGTTCCTCAAGCTGCCTATACTCGGAAGATTGTATCATAACGGAATCCTGGCAAGAATGGCCGAAGCAATGGCAATGCTCGCAGGAGCCGGAACCGATATGCCGACATGTATTAGATTAAGTGCAGGCGCCACCGGCAGCGAAAAAACCATACAGGAATGTGAGATACTAGCTTCGGAGATTGAAAACGGCAGCATGATCCTCGAAGCGGGCCAGTTCTCCCGCATGATACCCCGGCTGTTCCTATATTCGATACAGCTTGGTTCTCAAAGAAATGAACTCCAGGACAATCTTTACAGCCTTGGAGAAATGTACACCGAGCAAACACAATATCTCCAGGTAAGACTGCAATCCATCCTGCTGCCCGTTATGATCATTTTCCTGGGAGTAATAGTAGGTTTAACCGTACTTGCAATGTTTTTACCGATGATCAAAATGGTTACAGTTATGATGTGAGATAACAAAGATGACGACAATAGCCTTAATATTTTTATCATTAGCGGTCTTGTTAGTTCTGCACATATATCTTGCCCGCAAAAGGCCGGGGTTTGCCCTTATTTCTTGTCCTTTGTCAATTGCAATAGTATTTTTTTACTTTGGTGTAAATCTAAATTTGCCGGAAGAGCTTGTAATGCTTTTCCTTCTTCTTTCATTGCTCACCTTCGCTGTAACATTGATCACGGTCCTTATAACGCCGGCCCGGGATGACGACAGTAATTACTGGCCGAGAACAGCCGCCAAATGGATCATTGTTTTTTTAAGCCTCATTGGTCTATTGCTGCTCACAGCCTATGCGTTCCCGCCGGGGATCATTTTATTCCCCGTACTGATCGCCTCATTGATCGCACATCAGGCAACCTCACGCAAAGCAACTGCTTTGTATATAGTTTCTACAATAGGAACGTGCATGAGGCAAAATCTTCCCCTGGCAATGGCCTTGCAGAACGAAGCAGGCCAGCAAACCGACACACAGGCAAGAACACTGCGAAGAATATCCCAGTGGCTCGTAAAGGGTTACAACATAAGCGATGCGATTAAACTTGGCTACCCAAAGTGCCCCCCCGATATTTTAGCAATGCTTACAGTCGCCGAAAAGACCAACCAGCTCCCGCAAGCAGCGAAAACTATTGAAGCAGAACTTATCCAAAAGGGTCAGGAAAACACGAAGATAAAACCATTCGACCCTGTTTACCCGGTAACGGTGCTGGTGATAGCATTTCTTATTATGTCTGGATTAATGGTGTTTATTGTCCCTACATTTGCCGAGGTCCTTATGGACGTAAGTGAAGGCAAAGCATCACTGCCGGTACCAACCCAGATACTTTTGAATATTACAAGTTTTATTTTTCGTGCCAATGTCTTCCTGATTCTTTTTTGTCTTCTGGTCATAATCGGCGGCATCGCAACTTATGTAAGATACAGACCCAGACGACCTGAAAAACCCCGTCTGCTTTCAAAAATCTTTGACACCTGTAAATGGCACCTGCCAATTTTACATTGGTTCGAACTAAATTATTCCACCTTAAGAACCATCGGGGTAATGAGAACTTTCCTGCAGGCAGGATGCACGGTAAACCAGATGATCGCAAACGCGATCAACCTGGACATAAACTATTGTTTTCGTAAAAGGCTGGCACGTTGGCTTGAAAAAGTTGAACACGGCGAAAATATTTCTGACTCCGCAAAAAAATGCGGTATCGGCAAATCAATAGCATGGGCTTTTGACGAAAAGATCAATCGCGGCAACACACCGGCCATTTTGGAAATGCTCGAGGATTTTTATCGTTCTACATACAAGTATCGAATTAACATCACTGGGTCAATTACTGAACCTGTAATGGTATTAATGCTCGGAGCCATGGTGGGTTTTGTGGTTTATGCCATGTTTTTGCCGATGGTCAACATGATACTCATTACAGCAGGTGATTATATCCCTTAGGAGCAGCAATTGAAAATACACAGATCAAAACACAAAGGATGGATTACAACCGAGGTCGTTGTCTCGATCATGCTGCTGACAACACTTATCGGGACTTTGGCAATGGCTATGTCCTTTACGCGAAAGTTCAATAAATACCAATTGGTCAATCAGCAATGCATCGCCGCTGCACAGGCACAGTTGGACAGTATCACCGTTACAGGCAGAACCATCGATCAGGAAACCCTCCGGCGGCTATGGCCAATGATAACGGTTACGACCGAAATACAAACCCCCGGCGAAGACTGGCAAGGGCTTGAACTGGCCAGGGTAAGGGCTACCGGCCGTTCTATAAACAGGTCAAAAGAGGTAACGGTAGAAATGTCAAGGTATTTCGTTAAAGGAAAGAGTAAATAAAATGCGAAAAGCCTACGCACTTACAGAAGTTCTTATAATGCTTTCAGTAATAGTGGTCATCTCATTTATGTGTACAGAGCCTATACGAACAATAATTGCTGACATGAAACAGTCCCAAAAGGACCTTCAGAAAAATGTCGGTCTTCTGCATATGCTCCGAAATCTCCACGATGATGTTGAAAAAGCTGTTAATTTGCCCGAACGATCCAATGGTATGTTAAGAAATGATAAGGTTCTCCTGATAGAAGCAAAGGACAAGATCATCTCATATCAGCTTGAAGAAGATAAAGTCATTAAAACTATTTTTCCTGCCGGGTCAGGACCGTTACCAGAGGAGGAAATGTGGTTTCTCTCCGGCGCAAATATTAACTGGGCTGTGTGGGAGAACAACGGCTCCGGTTATGCAGTTGAAGTAAGCACAAGTATTGATCGAAAGTCGAGGGGAAAAATGCACCAGCGACTTAAAAACTCACATGTCTATTTTGCAAAAGCCAAAACTAAGGATAAAAGATGACAAAAATACATCGAAATGGTTTCGTCTTAATGTTCGTCCTCTTGCTGTTGATGCTTATCGGCCTTGCGATGACATTATTATCAAGCAGCGCCAGGACAATGGCCTCTGAGTCCTCAACGGCAAAACTTCGGGCTGACTGCGAAAACATCTTGGAAAGCTGCACAGCATGGATAGATGTCAACTCCAAAAAAATAAAAAAACAACCAAAAAACACGACAATGGAGTTAAATCTAAACGAACTGGGGATACTAACCGCTGTATGCAATATTACAGTTAAGGATACTAACAAAAATGGAACCGAGATTGAAATAAACTATAGCTCCAGTAAGGGCAGAATGACCATGCAAAAAAAGTTAAACTACACTGTCAAATAACACCCCAAAGAATAAATTTACCACTATTACTGCTTTTTATATCAATAATCGTTTCAATTCAAAAAAATCTGGACATCCACGCCGCATTTTGATAACCTGACCCCGTTAAAAAAATTAACCATATTGAGTCAAAATCGCCGATTTGATCGGTTTTTCTCGGTACACTTGGGTCAATTAAGGACGCAACAAAAAAAAACGGCAGGCAAAATATTTTACGATTACGACAAAGGATCGACTAATGAAATCAAACGAAATTGAAAGTTCAGCTATTGAAAAGATCAAGCAACTGGCAGCGAAGGCACAAATAGATATATCTGATGGGAAGATCAGAAGGTCATCATCAAGATTTTGCCTTGGCGTAGAACACGGCGACTACAACGGAACAGAACTGTTCGGGGTCGGCACTGACAGATTCATATGGCTTGCCTATAAACCCAACAATACTTCCATGGTCAGATTGTTCAGTGGCAACTTCCCTGACGACGGCGTGGTGGCCTTTTCGCTGGGAGACGTTCCGAAACCGCTCACTGTTAAAGATTCCTGGTCACGGTTCCCTTACGGCGTAGACTATATATTAAATCGCGAAGGGTTTAAACTAACTAAAGGCTTCGATGCGGTCATCTATGGAAACATCCCCGGCGGCGGAATGTCACGCTCGGCATCTTTATCATTGAATCTTATCTTAACCATGCTTGAAGTCAACGGGATCGAACTTGACGACGATCTCAGGATCGTCGACCTTGCACAGGCCGTAGAGAATGACTATATCGGATCGCCATGTGGAAAACTCGACCAGATAATGATCCTCTTTGCCAAAAAGGATATGGGCACACACTATAACCCAAAAACTTCTTCTATTGATTACATCCCGCTTGGTTCCGATCATACCGATTTCAGGATCGTCGTCATGGACACGGGAACCGTACGCCCCGGCCTGGAAAAGTCAACTTATAAGATACGTCGTTCCGAGTGCGAAGAACTGGTATCCATACTGCAAAATGCCGGTTACGACATCTCCGCCCTTGCAGACATCACCGATGATAAGCTCTACGAAAAGATCATCTCAGAATTCGGCAACAAGCAGCCCGATCTTTGCAAAAGACTTGACTACATATTTAATGCACAAAAACGTTTTTACAAAATGCTTGATGCATGGAAGTCCGGCGACATAGAAACTGTTGGCGAGATGTTCCGCAAGGACGGTCTTGGCTTACGCGACGATTATGTCATCTCCGGCCCGGAACTGGAAGTAATGTGCGACATCGCAAGAAGTGTCGATGGTGTTCTCGGCGAAAGAATGCTGGGCGGAGGAGACAAAGGTGCATCTGGCTCATTAGTTAAAGCCGACAGCGTAGACGCCCTAAAGAAGGCAATAGAAAAAGGCTATCCGCAAAAATGTCCTGACTTCGCCGACAAATACGCGGTCCATGTTTGCAGCGTCGTCGATGGTATAGCTGTCCTTGACAACAGGCTATGACAAAACACGTTGATCCGGCCGTTTAGATCGTTTTATAGGCTATATAAACCCTTGCTATTCCCAGTGAAAGCGGCAGGATCTGTACGTCTGTAAAACCGGCATATTGAAGTTCACCTGCAAGATCAACATCACTGTCCCATTTACGAACGGAGTTCACAAGATATCTGTATGCTCCGAATTTACCGCTGATAAGCCCACCCATAAAAGGCAGCACAAATTTAAAATAAAGCAAATATCCCCACCGCATCAAAACATTACTCGGCAGTGAAAATTCAAGTATACAAACACGCCCGTTCTCCCTCAGCACTCTTCGCATTTCCTTGAGCGCCGCGTTCAGATCGACCATGTTTCTCAGTCCAAATGCGCAGCTTACAATATCAAAAGATTCCTCTTCAAGACCCGTCGCCAAACAATCAACTTGCTGCCACTGAATATTTTCAACGCCCGGCTTGCCTTTTTTAATGAGTTCTTTCTGCTTTTTTCGAGCAAACTCTATCATCGTCTTACTGAAATCACAACCGACGATCCTCTTGAGTTTTGCCTGTTCTTTTATAAAAGCGTTCGTTAAAGCACCCGTTCCACAACACATATCCAGAACTTCTTCGCCCGACTGCAGCTTTAGAGCTCTGGCAGCCTTCTTACGCCACCTTATATCGCTGCCAAGACTTAACAGATGGTTTGCAAGGTCATAACTGCCCGCGATCTCGCAAAAAAGATTGCAGATCTTGTTTGCTTTTTGCTGATTATCCAAAAACACCTCTCAATATTATTTTAGCAATAGAAATGGATGAACATATCTTACTTAGACTTTTTTAGTCAGCGGTCTTCAAAACCGCTCTTGGGAATCGTGAAGCTGAACTTGGTCCCCTCCCCTATTTTGCTCTCGGCCCATATTTTCCCGAAATGACGGTTAATTATCTGTTTGGCGATCGAAAGACCTAGTCCTGTTCCGTCCCGTTCGGTTTTTTTTGCATTTGATGCCCTGAAAAATTCGTCAAAAATGTACGGCAGATCTTCTTGAGGTATCCCTATACCCGTATCTGCAATCTCTATCAAAAACTGTTCTCCCAAGTCAATAGCCATAATTTCAACGCTACCGTTTCGGGGAGTGTACTTGATCGCATTAAGAAGAAGGTTCGTGATCATTTCTTCGATAGAGAGTTGGTTGCCGTAAATCTCCGCTGTAAAACCCTCAAGACTATAAACCAATTTGATAGATTTATCAGAAGCTTTCATATTAACTGAAGCCACGGCCCCTTTGAGAGTATCCGACAAAGAAAAAACTTCCTTCTCGAACTTGTTACTCAGCCGCATACGCGTAAGCTTAAGAAGAGCTCTAACAAAATCTGACAGCTTGGTGGTACGACTGTGCACCCGGTGAACAAATTCCTTCTGCTTGTCGTTAAGCGGGCCAATTACTTCGGTCTCTACTACATCAAGACAGCTTTGTATCGCACCAAGATGCCCCTTAATATCATGCGTAACCCTCGAAACATATTCGTCCTTAATCCTGTCTTTTTCCTCAAGTTGAATATTAGCCTGCCTGAATGCTTCTTCCTGCTGACGAAGCTGATTAGCAATGGAACTCGTCATATAAACGATCATATAAAGAGTCGTCGCAAATACAAAAACGCCTCCGGCTATATGAAGACCATCGCCATGAAGATCCCTCGCAACAAATCCGGACAAACAATAATGAGGTATGAGGTTTTTATATTCAAGCAATGCCAGCAAAACTATCAAAGCTACTGCAAGTGTCGCTTGCAGATAACTTTCCTTGGCAGAAAGCAGGATGCTGGCTATTACCATATGGAATATAAAATAAATGATACATGGATTTTCAACGCCGCCTGAAAAGTGAAGTAATATCGTCAAAACTACAAGATCCGCTGATATTTGAGTATTGACAAGCTTGTTCACAAAACAAGCAAGACTGCTGCGATCACGCTTGACTGCGATGTTAAGCAGGATCAAAAAAAGGGAATTATAACACACAAGCACCAGCACGATACAATACAATGCCATCGATTGTATCGTAACATTTAGGATCTTACTTGCAAAAAAAACCGCAAGACACACACCAACTATAGCTATCCATCTTAACTTGATAAGCCAGTAAGCTTGCCTGACAAGTCTTGCTTTATGTGTTGAGGGCCTCATATCCCGACTATGATAGTAGCTTTTCCACCTCCGCCAGTAGAACGTCAGATTTAACGGGTTTGTCCAAAAATACATCGACCGGCAGCCATTCTTCGTCACCGGACTCTGATTTAAAATCCATACCTGTCTTATCGCCAACACCTGACAGCATTAAAATAGGGGTATCTTTGAACTGATCGTCTTTTTTGACCTCGCGAGCCATCTCAAATCCGTCCTGCCAGGCTGTCATCATAACATCCAGGATCATAAGATCGGGTTTCTGTTCTTTAAGCTTTCCCATGCCTTCCTCGCGATCAAAAGCCGTAATAACTTCGTAACCGCTGCCTTCCAATACTATTTTGATCGCCGCTACAAGATCTCCATCGTCATCTACTATAAGAATCCTTGCTTTTGCCATACCAATCCCCAAAATTCAAATATTGTTAAAAATTAGATCCGATTTCTCTAGTCTAACAGCTCTCAAAAAAAAAGCAAGCCTGTGATTATTTTCACAGGCTTGCCTGTAAGCACATATGATCAATTCTCTTCCTAGAACTTAAAGAGCATCTCAAAACGCAGTTTATGATAATCCGCATCGGATTTAAGCATATTATCGTCAAAGTAAACGATACCCGCCTGTATCTTATCCGTCAACTGATTCTTCAGAGAGAATTTACTTCCGCTGATTCCAACCATACCGCCAAACAGATCGCCGTCATTGATCGCGCTCAGAACCGCGTCCCTCTCGATCCTGTGATATTGATAACCGAATTCCCAGTCTCCCGGCTTCTTGGCCTTATTAACTTTAATTCCTAAAGAATAAGCACCGTTTGTATTATCAGGCGCCGCTACGTTCTCAATATAGTTGGCATAGACCAGCATTGGCAGATCATTATATTTAAACCCATAGTCGACAAAACCTTCCACCATATCATAGTCATACCTGTATGTCAAAGGTGCCGTTGACGTATTACCTAGCATACCGTCCGAACCGGCTAAAGTTTTACCCTGAACATTACCAACATTGTAATAGGTAACTCCGCCGGTCATACTGTTCCCGTTATCGAACATCTTCTTAACATAACCCTGGAGACCCATCATGCTTGTATCAGATGCTGCCGGACGCTCATCAACCCAGAATGCTCCGCCATTTATGTAAGCCGTCATTTGGTCATTGATTTCAAAATTATACTTAACTGCTCCACCTTCAGGGTTCAGATCGCTATCCCAGACCAACTGATTGTCCCCCACTAGGTAAAACGGATTAGGGATCTTACCCATCGTAATATTCAGGTTGTCAATTGTCCTCGGATGATAGTCTGCATATGCACGATCCAGCCAAAAATCTTTCTTCTCAAAAGTATCATCTAGGGTTTGATTTGTAGACGTAGCCGAATCACTGCTCCCCGTCGCAAGTCTGAACCCAACGTCCCATTCGTCATCCAGCGTCGCCTTTAAACCAAGCCTGGCACGAATACGGTTTCTCTTTCTGTCTCTGGAGGCAAGATCATCGTCGATGCTTTCAAAACGATAACGAAGATCACCGCTCCACTTCAGTGTGTATATCCAGTCCGGAATTGTTGCCATCTTGCTCTTGTTCTTCTCCATCGCGTTGCTGACAAGCCCGTCAACATATGCTTGGTCAACAGTAAACTGCTGTCCGCCTGTACCCGTGCTGCGCTCGGCCTTCAACGCATTAAGCTCAGCCTGCAGAGATTCAACTGCAGCTTCAAGCTTTGCAATGCGTGCTTCAGACTCCGCATCAACAGCATGGATCGTGCCCGGAGTTAATAAAAGAAATATTACACCAAAAAGAAACAAATAAACTAATACTTTGTTATGGCAACTCTTCATAAACAAACCCTTTCAAAGATCTTGGAATTCCGGTCTATTATCGACTGTAAGAAAAAGTATCCTTGAAAAAGCAGCGGGGATTATTTAAGTTGTGAAAATAAATTTATGGTGATATTTAGCTGAAAATCAACTTAAAATTGCTGTTAAATTATTGCGTCCAATAAAAATTGCCATCTCAGGTATTCCGACACAAATTTTAAAATTGTTTTTTTATTTGGAAATTTCAAGTGTTAGGGTTTTTACATCTTCGACATCTTTAAGTGACTTGATCATTCCCAAAATGCTGTTAGCAAAAAATCCCTGTACAAAACCGTTAAGCTTAACATCGTTGCCGTTTACTGTTAACTTAACCGCAACATTCGGATTAATATCTGTATCACAACTCATTTCAAGCTCCTTTTAGACACTATGGTTAAATTTTCCGCTTGTTCGCGGGTAAGTAACTTCAAAATGATCATTTACAATTTTACTCGCGAAAATTTATTACCCTAAAGGGTATTATATATCGCTCTTAAGAATTATCCCGCCGGCCACAACATTGTTGCTTTTATCATACAAAACCAGACGCTGTCCCGGACACGGACCAAACTGGGGTTCGTCAAATTCTACCACCATTTTGTCCTTGCAAACACTTGCAAGCCTGCACGGCTTCGGATAACCTCCCGATCGGATCTTGCCGAACAATTCACCGCCCAACTTATATTCGCTATCGATAAGAATATTGACTCTGTCTGCAAGTATTTGTTTTCTGCAGACCTGATCCCGCGTTCCAAGAGCAACGGTATTATCAGACGGATCGATCCTCCCGACATAAAGCGGCTCACCCCCTGCGAACTTCAGCCCGCGACGCTGGCCTATCGTATAATTAGCGATCCCCTTATGCACTCCGATCTTGTTCCCATCCATATCTAGCATATCGCCTTCTTTGTCAGCCAGTTCCACGTCCAGCACCGCCCGGTAGTC
>JAFGKL010000154.1 GCA_016928585.1 Sedimentisphaerales bacterium | reverse complement strand
GAGTTAAAGAACGCTGCTCCGGAGCAGTTGTATATGGGCTGCAGATTTGCGTGGGTGAACGATCGAGCGGCAATAGCAGCCTCCAAGTACAGCGATGTCGTGTGCTATAATAAGTACACTTACAGCGTAGCGGACCTGGCGTTATCCGAGGGATGTCAGGACAGACCCATTATTATAGGTGAGTTCCATTTTGGTGCGCTGGACAGAGGATTGTTCCACCCGGGCTTAAGGCTGACAGACAACCAAGAGCATAGAGCCAAGTGTTACGAGGAATATGTACAGGGCGCATTGAGAGACCCTGCGATCATAGGTACGCACTGGTTCCAGTATAAAGATCAGGCAACAACCGGAAGAGGAGACGGCGAGAATTACCAGATAGGTCTGCTCGATATATGCGACAGGCCGTACATGACAACGATCAAGACGATTCGCAAAGTCGGTTACGATATGTATGAGTACCGCATGAAGAATTAAAACGAGAGGTTGATCTATGACAGCGTGGGCAAGCACGGGCCTTAAGGGGCTGGACGAAATACTTTGCGACCTTAAAAAAGGCGACAATGTCGTCTGGCAGGTTGACAGCGTAGAAGACTACGGGCAATTCGTAGCACCATATATAAAAAAAGCTCTAGAAGATAATCGCAATATTATTTATATGAGGTTTGCCAAGCATGACCCTCTGATCGAAGATCATCCCGAAATAACAGTTTATAATCTCGACGCCAAGGGAGGATTCGAAAGCTTTTCCACGCAGGTCCATGAAATAATCTCCAAGGAAGGCAAGGAGGCTTATTATCTGTTCGATTGTCTTTCGGACCTGCTTAACGCGTGGGCAACGGACCTGATGGTCGGTAACTTTTTTTTAATAACCTGTCCGTATCTTTTCGAACTGGACACGATAGCTTATTTTGCCATATTACGCCACCATCATTCGTTCCAAACCGTTGCGCGTATCCGTGAAACAACACAATTACTTTTGGATGTTTACGATTTTGACGGTAATTTTTATGTTCATCCGTTAAAAGTATGGAAGCGGTATTCACATACGATGTTTTTGCCGCATTTACAAAAAGGCGAGGAATTCACACCCTTGATGAGCAGCATCGATGCGAGTAAACTTTTGTCGAACATTTCACAAAAAAGCAGTAACGGATCGTCGAGGGTTCTTGACTACTGGGATCGATTGTTCACAAAAGCAGAGGAGTTAAAGCGATCCGGGGAGGGATCAAAAGAAACGCACAATCTAATCAAAGAGCTGTGCAGAATAATGATCGGGCGAGAAAAAAGGATATTTGAACTGGCACAGGAAACTTTTTCTCTCGATGACCTTATCAATATCAAGAGCAGGCTTATCGGCAGCGGGTTTATCGGCGGTAAGGCAGCGGGTATGCTTGTGGCTCAAAAGAAACTGACACAAGACAAAAATTTCGACTGGAACAAATATTCCGAACCTCACGATTCTTTTTACATAGGCTCCGATGTTTTTTACAGCTACATAGTTGAAAACGGATGGTGGAAACTGCTGATGAAGCAGAAAACCAAAGAGGGATATTTCGAACTGGCCGACGAACTAAAGAAGAACATGCTTTGCGGCAAATTTCCCGATCAAATTCGCGAACGTTTTCAAGAGATAGTGGAATACTTTGGGCAATCGCCGATCATTATCCGGTCAAGCAGTCTGCTTGAAGACTCTTTCGGTAACGCCTTCGCAGGTAAATACGAGAGCATTTTTTTGGCTAACCAGGGAGATCCCGACCATCGCTATGAACAGTTCGAGGATACCGTTCGAAAAGTATATGCAAGTACTCTTTCCGAAGATGCCCTTACATACCGTCTTCAAAGAGGTCTGGACCAGCAAGACGAACAAATGGCTTTGCTGGTTCAGCGAGTTTCGGGTTCCTACAAGAAGAATTACTTTTTGCCTGACCTTGCAGGTGTTGCAGTTTCTTATAATACATTCGTATGGAAATCACATCTTGATCCGGAAGCGGGTATGATGCGACTTGTTCTTGGTTTAGGGACAAGAGCCGTCGATCGTATGGACGACGATTATCCCCAGACGATAGCACTTGACGATCCGCTGCTTAGGCCGCACTCGGAGTATGACGATGTCGTAAGATTTTCACAGCACTATGTCGATCTGCTTGATATCAGTGAGAATAAACTACGCACCATCGATCTGCACGAATTACTCGGTACAGGTGCGGAGATACACTTAGACCTTGTGGCAACGCGCGACTACAAAACAGCCCGGAGGATAAAAGAACAAGGCGGAAAAGCAAAAGAGCTTTGGGTGCTGACCTTCAAGAAACTGTTGTCAGAGACGGACTTTGTAAAGGCCATTCAAACAATGCTTAAGACGCTGGAAAGTTATTATAAGTATCCTGTCGATACGGAATTTACGGCTAATTTCGACAGCAAAGGTAATCTCAAGATCAATCTTGTCCAATGCAGGCCCCTGGAAACCAAGGGTTTGAGGGCAAATATAGAGATACCGGATAATATTGCAAAGGAACGTGTTCTTTTTGAGTCGCCAGGTTATACGATGGGAGGCAGTATTGCCCAGTCCCTTAAAAAGATCATTTATGTGAACCCCGCAGCCTATGTCGCCCTGCCAATAACTGAAAAATACGACATTGCAAGAACGGTCGGAAAACTTAATAAGACGATAAAAGACAAACAGGAAGAACCGACAATATTGCTAGGTCCGGGCAGGTGGGGAACCACAACGCCAAGTTTGGGAGTACCTGTAAGTTTCTCGGAGATCAACAATGTGACAGTTCTTGCAGAGATCGCTTATGAAGGCGGCAACCTGATGCCGGAACTTTCTTTCGGAACACATTTTTTTCAGGATCTTGTCGAGAGTGATATTTTTTACGTAGCGCTGTTCCCACAAAAAGAAAAGGTCGTTTTCAATAAGAAGCGGCTTTTAGAAATGCAAAACCTGTTAACAGATATTCTTCCGGAAGCTGACAAGTATAAGGATGTTATCAACGTCTATCAAATCGACGAGGAAAAACTTGAGATCATGTGTGAAATACTATCCCGTAAAGTCATCTGTTTTTTCTCATAAAGAATCAACAGGATGCTTACTGAGATACTTGTCCGATCAGAACTGTTTCATTGTTATCAAAATTCTGCCCGCTGCCGGAATTGACGAAGACCTTTGAATATTTAAATTCCCCGGAAGAAGCGTAGTTGACGTTTCCGCTGCCAGTGCTGTTCGTTGTAAAGGTGTCTATTATTTTGTAATCGCCCTTTTCGTCCTGTCCCCAAACGGAGTATATCGTTCCGGCTTTAAGGTTCCAGCAATCGACCTGCATAATGGTTCTGTTTCTCTGTTCTATGTAGTTGACAAGGACGTGTCCTGCAGCCTGAAGTTGGGTCACGTTTGCAGGCGGCTTAAGCTCGACGGTTAGCAAGCCTGCACAGACCGTATTGCTTAATAACAAGACCGCCGCAATAAAACAAATACCTCTGACTTTGATATGCGACATCTTTTCTCCTTCGACTTAAATCCCCCAAAGCGGCCAAATTATAATACAAATTGCAATGAATTGCAAAAAGTCTTTGAAAAATCTTAATTTTTTATTAATAAAACCTGTCGTTTAACGCTCAGGGAACCCTTAAACAATATGCAAACAAATTGACAGCAGGTGTAAGTGCTCAGGGGCTATTCTATCATTGTCTAACCTTGAGGCAATCTGCCATAAAGCAACACCCAGTCTGATCACAATATCCGTTTGTCGTGCCATAACAAGGTGTGCAGAATTCAGCCCTTTGTATTTCGTGAATCAGGTCTACTTTGCTCATCTTTCCGCTGGTTATACCAAGCCCTTTTGCTTTCTGCCTTATCTGGGGCATAGTCATTCCAGTTGCCTTCTTGGTTTTGGGTTTAGCTTTTGTCGCAACCATTGTCAGCTCCTAACAATTCATATAAGATGTTTACTATTGATTATAATGTTTCGGCATTTCCGGTAATTTAGTCTGCATTTTTGATGGTCCTATAACCTGAAAATTGCAGTTATTTTACAGTACCAACCTGCCAAATTGGCACTATGGGGAAACGGCGGTGATTTGTAACTCTTTATTTTATATAGCTTTAAATTTTAGAGTATTTCGGCACGTGGTTTGCTTATAGTTATTAAAGAAAATTATTTTTTCACTATAAACAGAAGGGAAAAAAAGTGAAATTCGATAAATTTACAATGCGTACACAGGAAGCCCTTGCAAGTTCGCAGCAGTTAGCGATGGCCAGGTCCAATACTATTCTGTCCGTACTTCACCTTTTAAGCGTGCTCCTCGATGACTCCAAAGGCGTTGTCGTTATGATCCTTAAAAAGATCGGCGCCGACATATCTCGGATCTCCCAGATGACTGAAGCGGAGCTTAAGCGTCTGCCTACCGGATCGGCGGGTACTCAGCTTGCGCCGGACCCCGCTTACAGCCAGGTCATCCTCGACGCACAAAACCAGGCAGACAAAATGGGAGATGAATATTTAAGCGTGGAACATCTTTTTATCTCTCTTTCGCAGGTTGACAGCGACGCGAAGGAGATCCTTGGTCTTAACGCTATTACGCCGGATAAGATCGTCGAGGCGATAGAACAAATTCGCGGCGGCAAAGACGAAAAGATCACAGACGCAAACCCGGAAGAAAAATACCGCGCACTTGAACGATACGGGATCGACCTGCTTGAGATGGCACGAGCGGGAAAACTTGACCCTGTTATAGGCAGGGAAGACGAGATCAGACGGTGCATGCAGGTTTTGAACCGCAGAACGAAGAATAACCCTGTTTTGATAGGCGAGCCGGG
>JAFGKL010000018.1 GCA_016928585.1 Sedimentisphaerales bacterium | reverse complement strand
TGGTTCCACAAGGCGGTCTTTTTGATGGCTGGATAATCGCAGATCAGATCGTTACATCTGAGCAGCAATTGGCAGGTATGAGTTTTGATCATACTTTTTGGGCCTATTGGATCTTCAGGGAAATGCCCGCCTGGCTTGAGACCATTCAACCAGGCAATTTAGTCCGTCCCAAGATCTGGCTTGATCAAATACTTTTAAAGCCGGAGCGTGAATACTATCTTGACATGCTCAATAGTTTTAAAGGAGGATTGCCGCCGCTTTACGTATCCACTAAGAAACCTCAATTTGATATTCCTTCATCAGAATTAAGGTTTAGTATCGTTCCGGGCAGCAAGCCGGACCATCGCTGGAGGCATAAGCGTTGGCCGTATTATGATAAGCTTATAGAGTTGATCCTTGAAAAGTATTCCCAAGCACAGATCTGTATCATAGGTACGGATGACGATGAAATCGCCGGTCTGCCACACGACGAAAGAATTATCGATCTTCGCAGCCGGCTCAGCCTTAGCGAAACGGCATGGGTGCTGCAAAGCAGTAATATTGCAATAGGTAACGATTGTGGTCCTATGCATATTGCCGATGCAGTCCAAACTTTTTCTATAGTTATTTTCGGACCGAGTTGTGAACTTAAAAATGCCTATCGAAACAAGGTAATTCCTGTTTTTCATGCTGTTGCATGCAGGCCGTGCCAATATAATGAAGGCAGGATAATGAACTGCGATGACCCTCAGTGCATTCTAAGTATAACTCCGGGCGATGTAATGGGGAAGCTTGTCGATATTATTTGAACCAATAAGGGAGTTTAGGAGTATTTAAAGAAGGTATTGGTTTATTGAAAGAATTTAGAGCTTATGGATCGTCGGAGATTTTTAAAATATGGTTTATATGGCGGAGCAGCATCTCTGCTTCCAAGCCTTTTTATTAATGGTTGTTCCGGCAAAGGTTTGTTTAATTCCCCGGGCGGCAGGCCCAATGTGGTGGTTATTTTGTGCGATACACTAAGGCCGGATTTTTTGTCATTTAACGGTTATCCTGTCGAGACATCCCCTTTCCTGACAGAATTGTCCAAGAGATCGGTGAATTTTAAAAGAGCATTCTCTACTTCATCGTGGACAGCTCCAAGCACGGCGTCGTTGTTTACTTCGAAGTACCCACATCGACATGGGGTGATCGAGGGTTTTGCCTGTTTTAACCGACGAATGGAAGTTTTCAAGAAGGAAGGCAAAGTCTTAGTCGAGTTGAACCGTATTCCTTCTGATGTTGTTACCATGCCGGAGATATTTCGTTCTATAGGTTATTCGACTATCGGCGCGGCATCTAACCGGAACATAGGAGAGGAGATAGGATTTACCCGAGGTTTTGACAAATTCGATCTTTTGTATCAGGGGGCGGGCGGAGAGCCCGCATCGGTTTTGTATAAACGTGTTAAGGGCTGGGCCGACGACGTTTCACCCTCAAAGCCGATTTTTCTATACATGCACCTGAACGATGTGCATGCCCCTTACGACAAACATTTAATGTATTATGATAAACCGGCAAAGAAAGAGGATGAGCCCAAAGCGAAATACCTTAGCGAAGTTCGCTATCTGGACAGATATATAAAGAAGATCTACAGGCTAATGAATGCCGATTCAAATACAATTTTTGTAGTTCTTTCAGATCACGGTGAAGAATTTATGGACCATGGCGGTATCGGTCATGAAACCACGCTTTATCGGGAGTTAACTAATGTGGTTGCGATGTTCCATGCACCATTTTTAAATCTTAAACCACAAAACATAGATACTAATATTAGTTTAATCGATGTCCTGCCGACAATTTTAGATCTGGTTAATTTTGATAAGACGCCGGAGATGGAAGGGCTTTCAGTTAAATCACTCTTAAAAGCCGACCAGCAAAGCAAGGCCCTTACTGACGAACTCAATGACAGAACGATCTTTGCACATAGAATAGTCAACGATCCACAAATAAATCTTTGGGCAGCGATAAACAGGCACTGGAACATGATAGAATTTCAAGACGGGAAAAGGGTCCTTTTCGATCATCGTACCGATCTGCCTGAAAAACACGATGTATTTGGCGAAAATCCGGAAATAACAGGTTCACTGATCGCACAATTAGATCATTTTAAAACTCATGGACGAAGAACAGATATTGAAACGACTCCTGTTAATATGGATCAGGAACTTATTGAGCAGCTTAGAACATTGGGTTATGTCGGTGATTAAACCGTATCAGACGTGCTTCTTAAGTTTTTCTTCATTTTATGGCTTAGCATAAAAACAGGGCTTTTCAGCGAATGTGAAAAGCCCTGCATAGTACTTAACATTAAATTGTTTCTTTACAGCTTACTCCTCAACATCATTTACCAGATAGTTATCAGAGGCATTTTTTGGCCCCTGGGTGAAGGCGCAGTAAGGGCTGTTACCCTGACGGATATCAGTTTCATCCCAATCGGAACCTCCGATATTAACAGTGTAAATGTTGTCGTTCTGTACGGCGACGTCGGGGCGTTTTTCAAATTCTGCATGTCCGTCATTGAACAAAACGTTTTGTCCTTCACGGTTGTGCGCATTTGAGTTACC
Organism: Sedimentisphaerales bacterium; assembly: GCA_016928585.1. GTDB lineage: Bacteria > Planctomycetota > Phycisphaerae > Sedimentisphaerales > Anaerohalosphaeraceae > JAFGKL01. Next base: position 18 of record JAFGKL010000018.1, on the reverse strand, counting down.
GCACAAGGTTTCGTATTT
>JAFGKL010000153.1 GCA_016928585.1 Sedimentisphaerales bacterium | reverse complement strand
CCAGTTGTCGTCTGACGGACCGCTTAACCATGCCCGGGAAAATACCATCAGATCAAGCATATCAACGGTTCCATCCGGATAGAAATCGCCGGTCATTTTTAAGTCCGAAGCAAAGTAGCCCAGCAGATAGCACGCCGCCGCCTGCCATGGCAAACAAGGCTCAAGAAGACCTGCGGTTTGAATATTGAGGTAATATTTGTATTTGTACTTTATATAATAATTCAATGGGTGCTGTCCCCAATCGGCTCCGAACGCATTGATATTGCCGCAAAGATAACCCGGCACGGGATTCAAATGATCGAACATATAAAAGGAATAATGATCCGTGCCATGAAGGTAATCGCCATAGCCGGTAACAAAAACGCGTGAAACAGGATTGCGTCCGCTGATCCAGTCCAGTACATCCATCGCGGCATCGCGATAATTTGAATCGCCGGTCCATCCGTAAGCGCGCAACAGGATATAAGCATTGCCGCACAGCATTCCGCTGGAACCCCATGAAAGATCGTTAAACAGATACAGGGGGATGTTATATGTGGTGTAGTTGCGATGAGTCAGAGCATTAGCCGCGTCGCTGAGGAAATGATTTTTGATATTGTTTTTTATTGATGCCGTTACGGGCCGTGTCGTATCCACATAATCCATATAGCCGGCCGTAATGCCATTGATGCCGGTTATAAAAGCAATGTAACTGTAATGACCGGAACAACCCGATGCACCCGAACCTCCGAAATCACCCGGAAAAGCAGTAACAGCGTCTCCTGTGCTGTTGAAAGCGGTTTCAAAAAAAGTACGGTAAGCCGTATTACCCGTTGCGATATAAAGTTCGATAGCCGCAAAAGAGCGGAAAGATGTGTCGTCTCTTATACCGTAAGACCATGTACTGCCGCCGGCACCGGTAGGATTATAGTTATCCGGATGAGCCAACAGCCACGACCATGATGTTTCTGCCCGACTTAGCAGATCCGCGGAATAAGATTCCATGCCAGGCACAGATGAAAAAACCGTATACGCTTTGGCAAATATTCCGGCCAAAACACACGCTGCTCCGCTTGAGACATCGGAAATTGTTTGCTGCGAATCACTTGAATAATTATAAACGATGAAGTGAACGCTGCCGTCAGTGTTCTGCATTTTTTTGAACCAGTCCAACTGGTACCTGATCAACAGGACGAGGTCATTGATCTGTCCATCCGATTCCGGAAGGTTTAAAATATCCGGGCCAAGCTTATCATTGAACTGCTCGAACGTTTCCAACAGAAACCACAATGTTGCAACATTATTGTGAACATCCAAATGCAGATCGCCAGCGTCGAACCAACCACCCTTTACATCACGTGTTACAATTCTCATATTCAACGGATCATAATCATACATTTTGGTCGGATCATCGCTGTCATAGTCATATGGGCAACTGACATTGTTGGCATAAATGGTCGGTCGAATATATCCTTCGGCATAAGGCTCAACAATATCGTTGCCGCTGCGGGCATAATAGAAAAATCGAAGCGCATCGCGAAACGGTCCGTTAAAGGCCCTGGCGCTGATATCAAAGGGCACCGACGTTTGTCCCAATTCCGGACAATAAATGACGTATCGCCCCGGAGTTGTAAAGGCACTAAAATCGGCATGATATACCCTGTCGCCGCTGTAATCCCACGAACTGCCAACGGGTGCATCGTATGAAAGACTGCCCTGATAAACGATGTCGTCGGTCGCTTCTTCTCTGACCTGGAAGAACGTGGGTGCCGAAGCAACTTCACCGATCTGATAGCTGACGATGGCCAGTTTTCTATCGTTCGGCAGATAGCCAAGCTGATTAACTTTGACCATATCGGGATATTCACAGTCGGTATCAGGAACAACTCTCATTTTCTCAATATACAGAGTGTTGGTCCCGGAATACGATCCTGCGCCGTGAAGCTTTAATATGCCGATCCTTGTCAAATCCAGATAGGGGTTATCGGCCAGAAAGTCCGAAATTGGAATATAGACATCCTGCCATTGCGAAGTGGAAGGCGTTACATAATTGGAAAGCAGTACCCATGCATTTTGATTGCTGTAAACGCTGCCCTGGCCGGTATAGTACCAGTATGAGCTCAAGATTTGCTGGTCATCCCTAAGTTCGATCCACATATCGGCTCCGGAAGCGATCTGACCCCATTTGACCCTTAAGTGAAGCAATGGATCATTGCCGTATCTTAGGAAGTTGACCGAATGTCCCCAGTCAATTTTGAATTCAATGTTCCACCAGCCGCTGGGAACACTTGACGTAAGAACCAACGAACCGGTACCTACAGACATATTAACCGGAATTCCCCCGTCGCCACATGTTGTGAAAACTTCCGTGCCTGACTTATAGACATGGCATTTCGAACCGTCCCAGCAAGTGTACGGTTGTGAATAACTGTTGGCAGCATCGAAAAAATTGATCCCGACACAATCCTGCGCCGCTGCGACTGAGCACAAGAAAAGAAGCACAAAAGAAACGGCACATATATATTCAGCCCTTTTCAAGATAAAACCGTCCTCCGCAAACGTTTGAGCAATGCTTTTTAAAAAATAGCCACTAATAGCGGCTACAAAAAAACTTATGCGGCATATTCAGTTTTGACAGGACATGCCACAGCACTTGATACTTAATATTGTACTATATTTGATCGGACGATGCAAGTTATTAAAGGATCGAGACCAATAAAGTTGTTGAAATTCAGTTGTTAACAGAGATGGTACGGTAAAAAACATCCCAATTCCCTCGAGACAGCCAATTGTTATTTGCCGGCTGCGAACTCTATATATCTAAAGCTGCACATTTTTTTTACACTAAAAGGCCCATTGCACTCAGGTTATTTTGCCAGCACAAAAGATTGTGCATGAATAATATGCTTGCAAAAGGAATTCTGATATAATATATTTTGTTGATAGTATTTGAATTGAAGTGTTTCCTGTATAATGTCTTTGGTCGTGAAACAGGGCATAATTAATCGTTTTAAGAAAAGGAAGTTTATGGGAATTAAAAGCGAGATCAAAGTTTTGGTATGCGTATTAATAAGCTTGTTTTTGGCTGCGGGATCTTTGTTGTATGCAGATAGTTACAGTTACCCGCAACTTGTCGAAAAAATGTATGACCTCGAAGCGTTGTCTGTTCTGCCTGAGGAAGGCGAGCAGGGTTTGCAATGGACCAGCTACGACAGAAGAAGTTATTATGATACTCAAAGCGGTAAATACATCGGGTGGGATGCAAACGGCGACGGCGATTCTTATATCCGAGTGGAAGGCGACAGGATCGTTATGGCTGAGATTGACGGGCCGGGCTGTATTTGGAGGATATGGGCAGCGACTGCAGGACGAGGCAAGGTTACGATCATTCTGGATGGGCAAAAAACCGTAGATATGCCTTTCGAAGATTATTTTTCGGGCAAAGTTGCTCCGTTCAACAGAGATCAAATCGTTCATATTGTTGCTAATGGTAAGAATAACTATACTCCCATACCGTTCCAGAAGTCCTGTAAGATCCTGGCGGACAAAGATTATGGCAGATATTTTATATTTGGTTATTCCAAGTTCCCTGAAGGTACAAAAGTTCCAACGTTTTCGATGGACATGAGCGACCAGGACAGTAAAGCCCTGGATGAGGCCAATACGATCCTTAAAAATACAAAACAAAAAGACCATGCCGGCGAGAAGATACTCAAGAAGACTATTGTTTTAGAGCCGGGTCAGGCTGCGGATGTTTTCAACGAAAAAGGCAAATACGCTATAAGTCAGTTTGTTTGCGAGCCCAAAAATCTGCCTTCTGATGTGCAGGCCCAGCGTAATTTGCTTCGCAGTATCGATCTGTACATGTACTGGGACGGCGAAGGGGAAGCTTCTGCCTGGTCGCCACTTGGGGATTTTTTCGGGACAGGTCCCGGTATTAATGAGTACGCCTCATATCCGATGGGAACGAGTAACGGTCGATTCTATTCGAACTGGTATATGCCTTTTGCCAAGAGCGGAAAAATCAGCATTGAAAACCAAAATGAAAATGCCGTCGAACTTGACTTCATAATAAAATACGCACCTTTGAACGGCGATGCAAAGAAGTATTCCCGTTTCCATGCTAAGTGGCACAGAGATGTTTTTCCACTGAAGGATGAAAGGGGGGCAATCGACTGGACGCTGCTTAAAGTCAAAGGCAGGGGGCGTTATGTCGGAACTCAACTTCAGATATGGAATCCCCGCGGCGGCTGGTGGGGTGAAGGTGATGAGAAATTTTATATTGATGGGGAGAAGTTCCCGTCCCTGTTCGGTACAGGCAGTGAAGACTATATTGGATACGCCTGGAGCAGCTATGAATTATTCGAGCACCCGTATCACAATCAGACTATCAGTGAAGACGGCATGGGTCATGTCTCTGTGAACAGATGGCATATACCTGATAACATTCCGTTCCAGGAAAGCTTTGACGGCTATATTGAGAAGTACTTTTCTAACATGCGTCCAACACAATTTGCGGCAGTGGTATACTGGTATGCCGACAAAAACAGCGAAGACCCACTTAAGCCGGTTGCTCTTAAGGACAGGCTGGACTATTATAAAGGTGTGATGTTTCCGCTTATGTGCAACGGTTTGATCGTCATTGAAAAGCCTGCAGGAGTAATTACAGAGCAGGGCATGGCGTATTTTGCGCCCGGCAAGTGGACAGAGGATAAGCAGCTCTGGTGGGAAGCTAAAAAACCCGATACAGTACTGAGACTCGGTTTTAACGTGCCTAAAGACGGTGTCTATAGACTCTCGACCAAATTGACCAAGGCGGTCGATTATGGAAATGTACAACTTTACGTAAACGATGAGGCTGTTGGCGATGTTTATGACTGCTATCAGGCCGAAGGCGTGGGTATAACTGACGAGATCGATCTAGGTACAGTTGAAATCAGAGAAGGTTTGAATATACTGAAAGTCAAAATGGTCGGCAAAAATCCGGAAGCTTACGGAAGGTATATGTTCGGCATGGACTACCTTAAAGCAGTAGAGGTTGACTGAAGTACTATGCGTGTCTGATGTTTATTAACAACAGTTAATTAGCAGGAGAAGAGATATGACAAAAAAAATGCTTTTAATCGCCGCTTTATCTGTCGGTTCACTGGTTTTTGCAGAAGGTCCTGCAACCACAACCGACTACGTCAAGATATATGACCAGAGCATAGGCGAATCACAGCAGTGGTATATTAACGATCATTGTTTTATCTACGGTCATGACGGCAAATGGCACTTGTACGGAATAACAGACCCGGAGCCAATGAATCCCGGCGACGAAGACGAGCTTGTTCATGCCAGCTGCGAAACTCTTGACGGAGTATGGGAAAAAGAACCTTTTGCATTGACTGTCAGGCCGGATCTGAAAGAAACATATCTCTGGGCTCCATATGTTGTCAAAGATAACGATGTATATTATATGTACTATTGTGCAGGCGGCTGGCCGAACGATCAGCACCAGATCTCAATCGCTACTTCAAAAGATCTTTACACCTGGAAACGATACGAGAAGAACCCGATCATAGTCGACGGCTATGATGCGAGGGACCCCTTTGTGCTAAAAGACGGCGGTCGCTGGATATTGTACTACACAGCGACGAGTACCCCTAAAGGCGGAAACCACGTTGTAAAAGCCATTACAAGTACAGATCTTCTTGACTGGTCAAAAAAACCCGTTACTGTTTACAAAGACAAAAGTACCGGCACATGGGGCGGGCCAACAGAATCACCTTATGTTATAAAGCGAGGCGATTATTATTATCTGCTTATCGGTCCGCGTGACATGCAGTACCGATGGACGTCTGTGTACAAAGGCAAAGATCCTTTGAAATGGACCGACAAAGATTATGTTACCAAGATCAACTCACATGCTGCGGAGGTAGTAAGAAATTTTAATGGCGATTGGTATGTTAGTCATTGCGGCTGGGGACAGGGCGGAGTATATCTTGCCGGTCTGGAGTGGAACGACGGGTTAGATAAAAAGGCTACATCGTATGATCCGCCTGTGAAGGTTGCACCTGAAAAAGTTGAGGCAAACACTTACCGGATATTGATGAAAGACTACAGAAGTAAAATGCTTGCCGGGTGGGTCGGTCAGATGGTTGCTGTGACCTGGGGTTTTCCGGTAGAGTTTAAATATCTTGGCAAGATGGTTCCGGAGAAGGATGTTCCCAAGTGGAAGCCGGAGATGATCAATGACGCTTTTAACCAGGACGACCTCTATGTTGAAATGACTTTTTTACGATCAATGCAGAAACGCGGCATAGATGTTACTACCAGACTGGCCGGGTTTGATTTTGCCGAGTCGAAATATCCGCTGTGGCATGCCAATAAGGCCGCTCGAGATAATTTGCGAAAAGGTATTGCTCCACCTGATTCGGGCCATCCTGAGTTTAACAGTCATGCTGACGACATTGATTTCCAGATCGAGGCCGATTTTGCGGGGTTACTTTCACCGGCGATGCCAGCCAGAGCCGTTGAAATTGCAGGTAGATTCGGCTCTATAATGAACTATGGCGACGGAAAATACGGAGGTTTGTTTGTTGCCGCAATGTATAGCTACGCATTTGTTGAGAATAATATCGAGGTGGTCGTAAATAAGGCACTGGAGGTTGTTCCAAAGCAGAGCCTGTACTATGAGGCAATAAGCGATACTATAAAATGGCACAAGCAATACCCTGACAACTGGGAAAAGACGTGGCATTTGATCAATGACAAATATCAGAAGAATCCTGAATACAGAAAGACATCCTGTGATAAGGGCGATTTCAATATCGATGCGAAGATCAACGGTGCTTATATCGTCATGGGTCTTCTTTACGGCAAAGGTAATGTAGAAGACACAATTGTCATATCAATGAGATGCGGTCAGGATGCCGACTGTAATCCGTCCAATGCTGCCGGGGTACTGTTCACAATGCTTGGTATGGAACGAATTCATCATCAATACAGGAAGTACGACGAAGATACAAACTTCCAGTATACCAAGTATGACATGCTTTCTCTTGTTGACGTTTGTGAGGTATTGGCCAGACGCAATGTGCTGCTGGCTGGCGGTAAGATCGAAGTTGATAAGTTTGGCAACGAGGTTTTAATAATCAACAGTAAACCCGTAAAAGCTGTGCCATTTGAAGACACACGCAATCCTAAGCCTGCTGCCAAGACAACCTATACCGATTGGGAACTTAAGCAAATGAAAAAATAATATTGTCGGGCTACTTAGAAATTCAGCCTTATATTTTTCATCCCTGCGATCTTTGGCAGTATCTTTAAATGAAATCAGGAAATGAATAATAAAATAAAAATAATCATTTTATCATTTTTAATACTCAGCGTTATATTAATTGTCAGTGCGGTTAATACTGGTGCAAACAGCAAATATACGACTTTGGTCAAAACCTGCCTCGACAATTTGATCAAATACGGCAGGGACGATTATGGAACAGTCAAGTCTCCGATATTTGTGAGTATACTTGATGTCAATTCAAAAACCTGTCCGCAAAATCCGCTGCCGTTTGACGAGAACTGGCGGGTAATCAGGCCGGAGCGAAGAAATCCTGCCGGTGCAAATTTGTTTTCGGATCAGATGCTGATAAAAACAATGTTTGCTGCATCGAAACTCACCGGTAACAAGGCCTATTCAAGGGCCGCGAAGGAGTATATAAAATACTATCTTGAAAATCTTGTCGACGCAAAGGGGTTTTTCTGGTGGGCGGGACACAGGCATTACGATGTGTTTCAGGATAAAATGACCGGCCATTTATTAAACTGGCACGAGATACATGGCGGGGTACAAATTCAATGGGAAAACCTGTGGCAAATAAATCCAAACGCGGTGAAAAAGGAAATAGAAGCAATATGGCAGTGGCAAGTTATAAATAAGCAGACCGGCGAAACAAACCGCCACGATGACGGAAAATCCGGATGTGATTTTCCATTGACGAGCGGCAGTATGATCGATGCCTTTGCGTTTTTATATACAAAAACAGAGGATAAAATCTGGCTCGACAGAGCAAAGCTGCTTGCGAATTATTTCTGGAATCTGCGTGATAAAAACACCGATCTTATCGCTGAAAGGCCGAATGCCGGCATCGGCAGGTTTGACGGAAGCACGTTTGCCACCGATATAACCGGGCCTTATTGCCACAGTCTTTTAAATGCGTAT
>JAFGKL010000152.1 GCA_016928585.1 Sedimentisphaerales bacterium | reverse complement strand
GGAACGTGTACGGAGCTTGTGCAGCATTATATGAACTGGAACGAAAAATCCAAAGGCTCTTTAATTCTCAAGCAAATTTGCGGGGTGTTTGTTCTGCTGGGAGGATTATACCTTGTTTATATAACGCCCTGATGTAATCAGGCAGGGTTAATCTTCTTCCTCGTCTTCGTCGTCCTCATACTCATCATCTTCATATTCCTCATCATCCTCTTGATCGTCGTCGTCTTCCTCCTCATATTCATCTTCTTCATACTCGTCTTCGTCGTCTTCATACTCTACAGGTTCGTCATAGTCGTCCTGATCGGCTGCCACGGGGCCGGAGCTTTCGTATTCGGCGGCTTCTATTGCCGCCTGTTTTTTAGCATGCTCGTACTCTTTGAGCGTCATTGTTACTTCACGTGCCTGGCTGCCTTTGTACTCACCAAGCAGGCCGTCAGCAGCCATAACTTCTATAACTCTTGAGGCTCGGGCGTAACCGATACCCAGTCTTCGCTGTAACAGCGAGACGCTTCCTCGCTTTGTTTCAAGAACTATCTTCACGGCTTCGTCATAGAGTTCGTCTTTTGCCGCGGTGGAGATATCGACCCTGTTAAGCTGCATCAGTTCCGGGTGGAACTGCGGCTGAGCGATCTCTTTTAAGTGCCTTGCGACAAGACGAACTTCCAGGTCTTCTACGAGCGCTCCCTGTGCGCGCACAAGGTCGCTGGTTCCCGGTCTAAGAAAGAGCATGTCGCCCTGACCGAGGAGGCTCTCTCCGCCGTTCTGGTCCAAAATGATCCTGCTGTCCATTCTTGATGCGACTCTGAAAGCGATCCTTGCGGGCATGTTCGATTTTATGAGGCCGGTTACGACGGTTGCCTGCGGTCTTTGTGTCGCAACAACGAGATGTATTCCGACGGCTCGGCTTTTTTGTGCGAGTCGTACGATGTATGCTTCTATTTCTTTTGCGGCGGTCATCATAAGGTCGGCCAGTTCGTCTATGACTATAACTATATGCGGCAGGCGCTTTGGTATCTTTGCTTCCTCTTCGGGTGTTGAGGGCTGGAAGCGTTCGATAATCTCTTCGGTGCTAAGTTTGTTATACGATGCAATATTCCTGACTTTTGCTTCTGCAAGCAATTCGTATCTTTCGTCCATTTTTGTAGTTGCCCAATTGAGTATCTGCTCGGCACGTTTGGTGTCCGTTACCGTGGGACACATCAGATGGGGTATGGACTCGAACATTGCCATCTCGACCATTTTCGGATCGATCAATATGAGTTTCACTTCATCTGGTCGTCGTGTTAAAAGTATGCTCGTGATAATAGAGTTGATGCAAACACTCTTACCGGAACCGGTCGTACCAGCTATAAGCAAGTGCGGCATGTCGGCAAGGTCGGGGGCGAGTACCTCGCCGGAGGAGCTTTTGCCGAGGAATATGGGTATGTGCATTTTGTTCTGGCGTTCGCTGGATCTCTGAATCAAGTCCTTTATTCGCACAGTTTCGCGCTGGCTGTTAGGAACTTCAATGCCTATTGTATGCTTGCCGGGCAGTGGTGCTACAACACGAACGGATCCTGCTCCGAGTGCCCTTGCCATATCATTGGAGAGACTCGATATCTGGCTGACCTTTACGCCGGGCGAAAGTTCCAGTTCGTACATTGTTATTGCAGGACCCGGTTCTGCGTTAACTACATGGGCGTTGACCCCAAATTCCATCAACAGGCTCTCAAGCGAGTGCCCCTTTCGGTCCACCATTTTTTCCTGGATAGCCGCGAATGAATATTCGGGCTCTTTTAAAAGCTCCAGCGGCGGAAGCTGATAGTCTTCGTAGGTTCTCTGTACATAAGGCTGGGGTTTTGGGGCCGCTTTGGGCTTTGTTATTTTTAGTTTTTTTGGTTTTAATCCACGCTTGGTCTTTTTTTCTTTTTTTTGCTCTTCTTCCTTTTCTTCCTCATATTCATACTCGTATTCGTATTCTTCCTCCTCGTCCTGCTGGGCCGCAGCTAGTTTGGCACTTTGTCTTGACAGGGCCCATTGATGTTGTTTTTCGTTCAATCTTTGCCATATTTTGCCCATGTCCTTAGATCGGTTTTTCGCTACGGAATATGCGGGGGCAGCCAGCCCTAAGATCTTCATCAGCCCTATTCCCACATATCTAAACGCAGAAAGCACAACGATATCCGCCAGCAACACCGCGCCAACGAGCCATGTGCTTAGTATTACTATAAACGTTCCCAGGCCGGCAACTTTTGACATAAGGAAGTTGCTTATCGAAATACCAAGTACTCCGCCGCTGCCAACGGGGAAAGTTCCCCCTGAATACGGCCAGAATTCTTTGAGAGGCCAAAGGAGATACCACGTGCTTGAAAACGCAATTACAAGAAGTACGAGTCCGGCTATGCGAAGTATGGGCTGGGTTACTTCAACCCCTATCAAGTGGCAGAAAAGCATCGCCCCTACCACAGCAAGCATAATAAAGATTCCCGGGCCGATATAATAAAGGAGATGGTAGGCCGGGTACGCACCCCAAACCCCGCACCAATTGGAAACCGGGGCATTGTGCGGCCAGGCATATTTGCTTGGCGCATCTGAAATATTAAAGCTTAAACAGCTACAAAATAACAGCACACACAACGTTACCAGAAATCCTTCGATAGCAACTTTATATAATTGTCTGTTTTCCATTAACCCGCTCTTGAAAGCCCTTTTTTGTTTTTTTATGCGCAGAGCCTACCCTTATCTCTTTTATATTTATCGGCAGAGGTGACGGTTTCTCTAAAAAAACAAAAAACCCCGCGACCCTATGCGACGCCGCGGGGTTTACCCCTAACAAAGAGGGTTAACGTCTTATAATATCGTTATTTTTCCTCGTCCAACAGTTTGTCGAGGTTCTTTGTGTTCTTGGTAGTTTTTCGCGGTATCTGTACGATGACTCCGAGGCGGCCAAGCTCTCCTGCAACTTCGGCCTGATACGGATTAAGCTGGAAGCTTCGTCTTAGACTTTCTTCGGCGCGAACCCTGTCGCCTTTGCTAAGATAATAGTATCCTATCTGGCGATGAAGTGATGCCGAAGTCGGAGCAAGCCCCAATGCCTGCTTGTAACAGGCCAGTGCATAATCGTCGAGCAGTTCTTTTTGAAAAGCCTGTCCCAGTAAAAGGGAACTCTTTGCGCTTGTTGCGGCCTGGTTCATATATATCTCGGCCATTAGTTTTGATCTTTCTTCCTGCTTGGCCGCGACCAATGTTTTAACGATCGCCGCCTGTGCGGGGTGATTGAAAGGGTCAAACCCAAGCGCTACATTGAATTCCCACTCGGCCTTGTTCCAGAGCCCATCTTCATAATAAAGCTTTCCCAGTTTGTAATGTGAGCCTGGGCTTTCATACTTTTTTTCAATCTTGTTTAGCAGTTCAGCTTTTCTTCCTGATGTTCCGGTAAGCTCGACTTCGTCATTTTTCTTTGCGGTTTTTTTATTACAGCCGCAAAGCAGAACTACAAACACCAGAAGTAAAACGCTTCTTTTCAAAATACTAGCCATTTCTTGCCTCCCTTTCGGAAGTTTAATCTCCTTATCAACTTTCATCCTACGGCCCAATAAAGCCTCTATAGAAAACATTATGTTCATAGAGGCACATCATATCAAGTTAAAAATGATTTGATTAAACTTTATTTTATACGTCAAGATTCTGAACTTCAAGTGCGTGATCTCGGATAAAGTTCCTTCTTTTTTCCACATCATCGCCCATTAGAATACTAAACAACCGGTCCGTTTCGCCAGCGTCCTCAACTTTTACCTGTAAAAGCGTCCTGCTTTGCGGGTTCATGGTTGTATCCCAGAGCTGATCTGAGTTCATTTCACCAAGACCCTTGAATCTTTTAATCTCGATGTCCCTGCCCCCTATTTGCCTTATTGCCGGACATATTCCCCCCAGCGATGCTATTTGGTACGTGTCCTGGCCGTTAATTATCTCAAATTTCGTGGGAAGCGCCTCGCCGGAAACGGCTCTTTCGGCTTTCAGTAAAAAGTCCCGCATATCAAGTCCGTACTCGGTTTTTAGTTTTTCATTGATCGCGTTAAGCCTTACCACTTCATATAATTCTTCGGCTATTGCCTTTGTCTCGCCACTATTACTGCCGGACTTGCTTTCTGTCTCCGAAGTTTCGAGGTTTGTCTTCATCTCTTCAATACGTTTTTCATGCTCGGTTTTTTCATAATAGAATTCATTTTCTCCATCAACATGAACATAAAACACCGGCAGCCGCTGGCCGTCATAATATTTTTCAAGGAAGGATTTGAATATAATCCCGCGTCTTTCAATAACATTTTTGATCCGGTCGGCGTCATTCAGCATCTTGACAAGCGGTTTAAGTTTTTCACTGGAAATCTCGCTGACTTTTTTATCATTATCCCTGACGACAATCTTCGTGCCTTTAAGGCCGCGAGTTTCCATTTCCTTTCGCATCTGGCCTTCATTAAGCACGTATTCGGATTTCTTTTTGCCCTTTGCTTTTATCTCATACAACGGCGGCTGAGCAATGTATACCATTTCTCTCTCGAACAATTGCGGCATCTGCCTGAAAAAGAAGGTTAACAAAAGCGTTCTTATGTGCGCCCCGTCGATGTCGGCATCTGTCATCAAGACAATCTTGCCATACCTGCATTTTTCAATATTGAATTCGTCCGCACCTATTCCCGTTCCCAATGCGCTGATCATTGTTCTGATCTCTTCATGTCCGAGCATTTTTTCCAGTCGGGCCTTTTCGACGTTCAATATTTTTCCTTTCAGGGGGAGTATAGCCTGGATATTCCTGTCGCGTCCGCCCTTTGCAGAACCGCCGGCCGAGTCTCCCTCAACAATGAATATTTCCGTCGAAACAGTGTCCTTGCTGGAACAATCCCAAAGCTTTCCAGGCAGGTTCGCACCGCTTAATGCACCTTTTCGCCTGGTCAGCTCGCGAGCTTTTCTTGCGGCTTCTCTCGCCGCAGCGGCCTGGATGGCTTTATTTAATATTTTTTTGGCCTCAGCCGGGTTTTCTTCGAGATAGATCGCAAGCTGTTCATTAAGCATCATTTCAACAAAACTGCCAACCTCCGGGTTAGAGAGTCTGACTTTTGTCTGTGCTTCAAAATGGGGTTCCGAAACTTTTACGGATATTACAGCGGTAAGCCCTTCGCGAAGATCGTCGCCTGTCGTGCTTGCTCCACCCTTAAGCATGTTCGCATTACGTGCATAAGAGTTCATTGTTCGGGTGAGTGCCGTTTTAAACCCTGATAGATGTGTGCCGCCGTCTATGTTTCGAATGTTGTTGGCAAACGCCAGCGTATTTTCCGCGTAGCTGTCGTTGTACTGCATCGCTATCTCACAACTGAGCTTTGACTTGGTGTCCTCTTTTGAAAACGAAATGACTTTTGAATATGAAACCTTGCCTTCATTAAGATATTCTACGAAGGCCTTTATGCCGTCTTCATAACAGAAGTCTTCTTTTTTCTTAAGCCGGTCGTCCTGAAAAATTATTCTTACACCCGCGTTAAGGTATGCCATTTCGCGGATCCTTTTTACCAAAGTATCATGCTTGAACTCAATTTCTTCAAAGATCTCGTCGTCCGGTAAAAAGGTTATTCTTGTGCCTTGTTTGGTCGTTTCGCCAATCTCTGTTACCGGCCCTTTGGCAATTCCTCTTTCGCATTCAAAATGATGGTGCTTGCCGTCTCTATAAACATCCGCCTCAAGCCACTCACTCAGCGCGTTTACACAGCTAACGCCGACCCCATGCAATCCCCCCGAAACCTTATACGCCTTGTCGTCGAATTTTCCCCCGGCATGTAACGTTGTAAGCACGACCTCGAGCGCGCTTTTGCCGGCTTCTTCATGCATTTCGACGGGGATCCCCATTCCATTGTCCTCAACGGAACAGCTTCCGTCCATGTGAATGTGGACCGTTATTTTATCGCATCGGCCGGCCAGCGCTTCGTCGATGGAATTGTCGAGTACTTCGTATACAAGGTGGTGCAGCCCGCCTTCCTGGCGGTTGCCGATATACATCTCCGGCCGTTTGCGGACCGCCTCAAGGCCTTCAAGTATTTTTATATTGCTTGCGTTGTATGTGTGATCTACCATTTTTGTTATCTAGTCTTCTTTCCCGGAAATAGTGTTATTTTTTTTATACCGCTCTTGGGGCACTGCTGCTGCAGGTGTTTCAACAGCTCTCCGCTAATCAATCGCAGCTCGTGCATATAAGGCCCAGAATCCACCTGAAGTTTCAATGTTCCACCTGATATTTCAAGGACGCAGCTGCGTTCGGCAAGCCCTTCCGGCAACAATTTACTTAATACATCAACTACCGCTGTATTCTTTTTAAAACGAGAGTGGCTGCCTTTTAAAAACCGGTCAACGCCGTTGCCCAATCTTTCGCTCGTATCAGGGGTCTTTTGCTGCCACTTAACGGCGCTCTGTAAAAGCTTTTCTTCGTCTTTGCTGTTTCGCAGTGTTTTTCCTCCTATTGCCCTGGCCGGCAATTTCAGATCAGAGGTTCACCGGCATTATGATATACAGAAAATTGCTGCCGCTTTTTATTGCGCCCGGCCTATCGGCATCACCAAGTTCAAGTTCGAACCGGTCAGATTTTATCACGCGCAAAACATCTACCAAAAACTGAGGGTTGAAGCCTATCTCTATCGGCTTGCCCGCGTAATCGATGCTCATTTGAATCTGCGCGTCGCCTGTTTCCGGGGCCCTGCTTGAAAAGACCATTGTCCCTTTTTCAACGCTAAGCTTTACGCCCTTACTGTCTTCATTCGCAAGCAAGGCCGCTCTGCGTACCGCACTAAGGGTTGCGTCGGTCGAAAGAGACATCTTTTTGTCGTTGTCGCGCGGAATAATATCTTCGTACTTCGGGAAGTTTCCTTCGACCAGGTTAGAACTTATTACAACCTGTTCACTTGCAAAGACAATTTGGTTGTTCACAAGTTTTACAGAAATTTTCGTTCCTTTGTCGCCTTCAATTTTATCGAGGATATACATCGTCTTGGCGGGAACGATTATGCGTTCCTTGGAAAGTTCCGCCGCGGCAGCAGATTCAAGATTTACAACCTCTTTGGCAAGCCTTCTGCCGTCCGTGGCTACCAGCGTAAGCTTTTTACCTTTAACTTCCCACAAAACTCCATTCAATGCGTACCTGGTGCTTTCTTTCGCAGCGGCAAAAACACTAAGCTCTATGCCTTCCTGCAACGTTGCCAGTGAGATCTGAAAATCAGCATTCCCATCGAAGCCCGGTACCGCAGGGTACTGCGCGGCTTCATGTCCGTAAATCGTAAAGTGGCTATCTGCACCTTTGATGTGAATCGTAGCCTCAGCTGCTTCAATCTCTACAACTTCATCGACGCTTTCACGAATGATCGAAGCCAGCTTTGCAGCCGGCAATACTGCCTGACCTTCCTGGACGACCTCTACCTGTCCAAGTCGGAAAGTGATGCCAATCTCAGTATCCGTCGCACATAGGCTGACGGCCTCTTTTCCCGCGGTTACTTTCAAACATTGCAATATCGGCTTAGGTGTTCGGCTTGGTACAATGCTCGTAACAAGACCCAAAGCGTCCTGCAATGCAGACCTGTTAAATTTTACTTTCATATCTTCCCCTGATTTGAATATCCATTGATCTTTTGTTATAATTTCCACATAATTTACTAAACGGTCATCATACCCGAAAACATTCTTACTGAAAAGGGTTTTTGATGGCTTAAGAGCAAGAATTTTTGGTTCTTTTCACATCTTATAGGAGAGTGCTTTTTATATATATAAATAAGAAATTAATATATTAGTATTAGTCATATACCTGGTGAAATTGTTAGATAATTTGATAAAGGAGGCATAACCTGCCTCTAATTCAAAGCTTATGACGGCCCCCCTAAAAAACCATTGTGGATAACTTGTGAGTACTACTGTTAGGCGGCGC
>JAFGKL010000151.1 GCA_016928585.1 Sedimentisphaerales bacterium | reverse complement strand
TAGTAGGTGTGCATTTGCAGCCTGTTGCCGTCGGTGTCACCTGTAAGCAGGACATATCTGCCGAATTTTTTTGCCCTGACAAGAAAACCCTGCCGGGGCTTTGTGCAGCCGGCATTCCAAAAGCCATCTTGGCCGGGGACAGCCATTTTCACCCAACAATTGGCGCCGATAATAAAAATTCCACCGTCGTATACATCGCTGTGATGGAACGCGGTAATACTGGCAACGCGTCCGCCGCCGGAAAGACCCGCGACATATACACGGTCCCGGTCTATGTTGTAAAGCTTTTGCATGTTGTAAGCGGCATCGAGAGCCAGAGGTATTCTTCGCTTGTTCACGTCTTCCTGATTGCCGGAATTATTGGCTCCTATCCATATCAGTTTGTGTTTGTCCATAAGCTCTTTTGAACCTTGGCAATGTTTGATGTTGCCGTCGGGGCTGGGTGAGATCCAGACGAGCAAGCCAAATGAAGTGTTTGGGTCATAAGACTCCGGCATGTATACCTCGAATGACTCGCGTTCGATATTGTAGTGATGATCATTATCAGCACCACGCTCCATACTTATCCGCATTCTTTTTGAGAGGGATTCGGTATCAGAAAAGGGGCTGTACTTTTTAAATGTTGCAGTAAAGCTTCCCTTTTTAAGCGGCGGAGAGGCCGCGTTTACGGGGATGACGGAAGACACGAATATTGCAAACAGTACGGTTGTCCTTATCAGCCTTATTCCCGGATCATCAGTCATATTTTGACGCTCCTTTTGTCGATTTGTCTCAATAAAGATTCATTATGACTAAGGCATGTACATACTACGAAAAACATTTAAATGTGGTCAAGAATAATTATCTATTAACCGGCAAGACACATAAAACCAAGTTTTTGTGTAAATTTTTAACAAAAAAGACGTTTGAGCCGTCATTTCTTTAATGTTTTGTGGGCTAAATGAGTTAAATAGTTGATTTTGTTAAAACTTAATTGTATAATGCTTATTTAGCAGTAGGTTTTGGTTATTCCAACTGCTGGTGTTTTTTTTGTTCGCATTACGCAAATATTTGCGTAAGGGTTTTTAAGTAATTTTAGGAAGTTTTGAAGATTCTTAAAATGATACTGAGATAATTATGGTTCTTAAAAAAGGTTTTACACTGATAGAACTTCTTGTGGTTATAGCTATCATTGCTTTGCTATTAAGTATTTTGATGCCGGCTCTTTCCCTGGTTAAGCGCCAAGCTCAAGGTGTGGTTTGCCAGTCAAATGTCAGGCAGTTTGTCATGTCCTGGACTCTTTATGCCGAAGCTAACGAAGGTGCTATAGTTGGCGGGACTACCAGTAACGAACCCTGGAATAACGAATCATGGCATTATGGCTGGGTCAAGCCGCCGCAAGAAGAAGACGGTGTTCCGGTTGCTGATGCTGATGTTACTCTTGAGAATGAGATCAGGGGGATAGAGCGAGGATATCTTTTTCCCTATACTGATAATTCAGGGTTGTATCATTGCCCGGGAGCCCGAGAGGTCGTAACGGACGGAGGGTATAGAAGTTATTCAATTACGGGTTTTATGAACGGAGAGGGTGCCGGAATAAATTATAATCCGGAACATGCGGTTTCAAAGATTAATCAAATCGTACGGACAGCTAACAAAGTAGTTTTTTTTGAGAATAGGGATCCAAGAACATGGAACAAGGGGTCCTGGATCTTTCCACCTATAACACCAGCTGGTTCTACTAATTGTCCTGGTTGGGGTGACCCGTTCTTTGTATGGCACAGTAAGAGCAATAGTTTGGGTTTTGCAGATGGTCACACCGAAATGCATAAATGGGTAGATGATTCCACTTTTGAGCTAATGGAAATGCTAGAGAATGGCACGATAAATACATGGTGGGGCAGACAGCCAAGCGATAGAGAAGATATAGAGTTTATTTTTGCTGCATACTTACCAAGAATATAAACCATGTGTCTAATATTTCTTCTGTGGTTACCTGACTTGCAGATTTTCTTAAAAAGACAAATACAAATAATCCTCTACAAACCTATATAACATGATGATTCTGCCGTCTGGCCATACTAAGTGCACTTATAATAACTTATTCTTGGAACAGAGAGTGTATTATTGTATGATACTTTCAGAAATTATAACGTGAGGATTGTTCACGTGAAATATGGTTTACGAACCGGGAGTCAAACAATGAAAAAGCATTTTAATAATATTTTGTTCGTTATTATTACACAATATCTTATGCTTGGGACGACTTTATTCTCAGCAGACACCACTCAGGCTATGGGCCGTGAAAAGCTGCTTATGGACTTCGGCTGGAAATTTGCATTCGGACATCCTTATGATACTCAAAAGGATTTTGATAATGGCACAAGTTATTTTTCTTACTTCGCCAAAACAGGGTATGGTGACGGTGCCGCGAAATTAGACTTTGATGACAGTAGCTGGCGCAAATTAGACCTTCCCCACGACTGGGCAGTGGAGGTTCCCTTTGATGGCAATGGCAGTCACAGTCACGGTTATAAGGCCGTTGGCAGAAAATTTCCAGATACAAGTGTTGGCTGGTATCGCAAATCTTTTGTTGTTCCCCAATCAGATCTGGGCCGACGGATCAGTCTAAAGTTTGACGGTGTTTTTCGGGATTCGGTGGTATGGATCAACGGCCATTACCTGGGCCGTGAACCGAGCGGCTACAGCAGTTTCGGCTACGACATTACGGACTATTTGAACTATGGCAATAAAAATGTTGTTGCCGTACGTGTCGATGCAACAATGGAAGAGGGCTGGTTCTATGAAGGGGCCGGGATATATCGTCATGTCTGGCTGGTCAAAACAGCGCCGCTGCATGTCGTTACAGACGGGACGTTTGTCTTTTCCGTGGTTGCAAAAAATAAGGCTAAAGTGACGGCAAGGGCAACGGTTGTCAATGAGTCTGCCGAAGAGAAAACATTTGCTATAGAACAAACGATAATGGATGCCGACAGTAAATCCATTGCCTACAGGAAAATCGATAAACTGTCGCTTTTGCCCGGTAAAACGGACGAATATACCGCTGTGATCAAGATTGCAAAACCGAATCTTTGGTTACTTGAATCACCTTACTTGTATACATTGGTTACCACCATTAGTACCGACGGCAAAGTGATTGACCGTTATGAAACACCATTTGGCATTCGTACAATTCGTTTTGATCCGGACAAAGGGTTTTTTCTAAATGACAAGCGTGTCGAGCTGAAAGGTACGAACAATCACCAGGACCATGCCGGCGTTGGTGCCGCTATTCCCGATGCGCTGCAGGAGTTCCGCATTGCACGTCTGAAGGAAATGGGTTCCAATGCCTATCGCTGTTCGCATAACCCGCCAACGCCGGAACTGCTTGATGCCTGTGATCGTTTGGGGATGCTCGTGATCGATGAACATCGGTTGATGGGCACTACGCCGGAGATATTGGGTCAGCTCAAGCGTCTGATCCTACGTGATCGAAATCATCCGAGCGTTATCCTTTGGTCGCTGGGTAATGAGGAGTGGGCGATAGAAGGCAATATTACAGG
>JAFGKL010000150.1 GCA_016928585.1 Sedimentisphaerales bacterium | reverse complement strand
GCTGCCATTGGTACATGGGTCATCACAGGATGCGATGCGGAGGGACGCTTAACAAGGATCTTTTTGTCACCGTCTACTATCTCAACCTCAATAAGGTCATTTTCCTTCATCAGATCTATCACTTCCTGCACCTTCTTGAGGTTATTGTCTTTCTTGTCGCTCATCTGAAAATCCTTTTCAATTTCTTTCTGTTATAAGCCCCGAAAAGTATACCCGCAGAAACGCCTTTTGCAACAATTTTAACAAAAAACCCTGCTTTCAAGCCAAAAACGGGGTTCTAATAATACTGTTACCACTTCTATTTTTCTAAAGCGATCAGATCATCGTAGGTTTGGCGTTTACGGATAACCTTGTAATCATCGCCATCAACGAGTATCTCAGGCAGCATTCTTCGCGAGTTATAGTTACTGCTCATGGTATATCCATACGCACCCGCGGTAAATATCGCCAGCAGGTCATCTCGCTTTACCGGCGGCAGCGCCCTGTCCTTTGCGAAAAAGTCCGCCCCCTCGCAGATGGGCCCAACCACGTCAACAACTTCCACACCGTCCAGATAAAGATCTTTTATTCGTTGCTGCGGAACGAATTTTTTGCTGACCGACACCGGCCAGATAAAGTGGAATGCGTCATACAGCGCCGGACGAAGCAGATCGTTCATACCCGCATCAACGATAATAAACCTCTTGGAGCCGCCCTGCTTGGTGTATAGAGTTTTGGCAACCATTATACCTGCGTTAGCGCAGACACTTTTGCCCGGCTCTAAGATCAGTTTTAAATTCATGTCCTTGAGCAGCGGTACTATCCCTTTTGCATAATCGGCCGCTGACGGAACTGTCCTGCTTTCATAATCGGCACCAAACCCACCGCCAATATCGAGCATCTCGATCGCATGTCCTCTGCTGCGAAGATCGTCTATTAAAGGCAGTATCTTCTTTATTGCATCGCAATACGGATCGATGGTCTTGCCGCCGGAACCAAGATGCACATGTATCGCACAAAGTTCAACAGCTCCGTTTTTGCCATAGTCATCGAACACCTTTAACGCACGTTCTATATCTACACCGAACTTTGTCTCTTTAACACCCGTTGTAATATGCTTGTGCGTACCCGGATCAACATCAGGGTTCACTCGCAATGCAGCTTTTGCGGTTTTCTTATTGGCTTTTGCAAGTTCAATAAGATTCTCAAGCTCCGCTTCCGATTCTATGTTGAAGTAACCAATAGACGCATTGAGTGCCTCTGTTATTTCTTCATCCGTTTTGCCGGTTCCGGCATAAACTATTTTTGAAGTGTCGGCGCCTGCCTGCATAGCTCGGAAGAGTTCCCCGCCGGATACGATATCAAATCCGCTGCCGGCTTCAGCCATGAATTTTAAGATATTAATATTCCCGCATGCCTTGACCGAATAGCAAACCGTCGTATCAAGCTCGCTGTAAGCATTCTGTATCTTCTGCAGGTGGTCCAGGAACGTCGCCTTGCTGTAGATATACACCGGCGTACCCACTTCGGCGGCGATCTTTTCAACCGCTACGCCCTCTGCAAAAAGTTTTTCATTCTTGTATTGGAATGCATCCATTGTATAAACTCCTGAATTTCCCTAAAACCACGATAGTATAACCAAACGAGCCTACGATTCCAGCTTTTTTCTAAATACCTTTACTATACCACCCTGCCCACCATTTCCCTGAGAACAAGCATTTGCACTTTTGCCGAACAAAGTTTATGTTATCAGCATGAATATATTGGCACTTGAACCATATTTTGGAGGCTCACATGAGGCTTTCCTTGCCGGCTGGATCGATAACAGCAGTCATAATTTTACGCTGCTGACGCTCCCTGCTAATAAATGGAAGTGGCGTATGCGATCGGCAGCGGTGGACTTTGCGGATAAACTACGGCAACTTGAAAACCACAATTTCGACCTTTTTTTTGCCTCTGACATGCTTAATCTCGCCGAGTTCAAAGGGCTTTGCCCGCCAATGTTGGCTGGGATACCTACAGTTGTTTACTTCCACGAAAATCAGCTTACCTACCCAAACCAGTTCGAGTCGGAGCGAGATTATCAGTACGTTCTGACCAATACAACTTCCGCCCTTGCTGCGGACGCCGTCTGGTTCAACTCCGCCTTTCATCGTGATGAGTTCCTCGATGCCCTTAAAAAATTCATAAAACGAATGCCCGGCAATGAGCTATCTAATGCTGCTGCCAGGATCGCCGCCAAATCCTCAATTCACCCGCCCGGCATCAACCCTCCGCCGCTAAGAGGCAAAAGGCAGCTTGGCCCGATACGCATTTTATGGGCGGCCCGATGGGAACACGATAAAAACCCGGAAGATTTTTTTGGTGCTATGAAAATTCTAAAACAAAAAGGCATTGATTTTCGCCTTAACGTTGTCGGCGAGCAGTTCAGGGACTCCCCTGACATCTTCAACACCGCCAAGATCGATCTTGCCAATCATATTGACCGCTGGGGGTTTCAAACTGACCGCAATGAATACATAAATGCTCTTACTGAATCCGACGTGATCGTTTCTACGGCTAACCATGAATTCTTCGGCATAAGCATCATCGAGGCCATTGCAGCCGGTGCTTATCCCTTATTGCCAAAACGCCTGTCTTACCCGCAGATAATCAGCAATATAGATACCGGCCACCCTGAAGACTTCTTTTACGACGATTCGGTCAACGATCTTGTAGAAAAATTGATCCATTTGGCAAAACGCGTTCAAACTGATACACTATGGCAAAATAATCCAAACATAGGCATAGAAGGCATGAAAAAATTCCACTGGAACAATATCGCTAAAACAATGGACACTGCTTTAGAGGAGCTGGTTTAATGGAACTGCTTGCCCCTGCCGGTACTCTTGAAAAGCTCAAATGGGCCGTCCGCTACGGTGCGGATGCGGTCTATTTCGGTACAGAGTTCGGCTCACTCCGCAGCTTTGCGGGTAATTTTTCCATTGACGATGCTAAAGCCGGCCTTGACTTCCTCCACAAACATAACAAAAAAGGCTACATAACCTTAAACATATACCCATACTCCGACGAATTTGAAAAACTTATCGAAACCGCCAAAACGCTTGACGAAATGGGCGCTGATGCATTTATTGTTTCCGATCTTGGCGTACTTGAGCAGTTAAAACAACTTGACCTAAAGGCCGTTATGCACATAAGCACCCAGGCCAATACGACTAATTACCAATCGGTTCTTGCTTATAAAAACCTTGGCGCAAAACGGGTCAACCTTGCAAGGGAACTGTCGCTTGAGAAAATAAAAGACATCCAGCAAAATGTAAAAGGCCGTATCGAAACCGAGGTCTTTATACATGGAGCGGTTTGTTTTTCATACTCCGGCAGGTGTGCCATCAGTGATTATCTTTCCGGCTATAAGGCCAACCGCGGCGAATGCAAACACCCCTGCCGATGGAAATACGCCCTCGTTGAAGAAACTCGTCCTAACGAATACATGCCCGTCTTCGAGGATGACCGCGGGCTGTACCTGTTCAACTCAAAAGAACTGGCTTTGTTTGAATTTGTGCCGGAACTTAAAGCTGCCGGCATAACATCCATAAAAATTGAAGGCAGAATGAAATCAATACACTATATCGCATCGGTGGTTTCATTTTACCGGCAGATACTTGACGGCAAACAGTTCACAAAAGAAAAAGCCCTTGAGCTTTTAGGCAGGGTTTCCAACCGCGGCTATTCGCAGGGCTTTATGAAAGGCAGCATTACACCTGACGATTATTCGCTCGATGAAAGTCTGTCAACCTCTGACACTGTCTTTGTTGCCAATGTTACTGAAGAAAAGATAAAAGGCAAGTCCGTCCTGGAAATACGTAATAAGATCCATGCCGGCGATACGCTTGAAGCGCTTAGCCCCGATGGTTGCATAGGAACTGCTACAATGCCCGATCCGCTGGAGCTAACCAATGGGCAGGCAGTTGACTTTGCAAACAACTCCCAATTCGTCCTGCTGGATACACCGCTTGAGCCCTACACAATTCTTCGACGAACTGCTTGATAATAGTTCTTTATTGTTTAAGCTGATTTTGCTAAGATTTTGATCATATGATAAATGGCGGTAACATTAGATTTTAGAGATAAGAGGGATTAATGATGCAAAAAGAATTTGTAACACGGTATAAAAACAATCCTATCCTGACAAAAGCCGATGTGCCGTATAAGGTCGAGACAGTACACAACGCCGGCGTAGTCAAGCATAACGGACAATACATAATGCT
>JAFGKL010000149.1 GCA_016928585.1 Sedimentisphaerales bacterium | reverse complement strand
GCCGGTCATTTTATCTGTAATTGCTGCAGTTGCTGCTGCCAGGCGCTTCCGCTCATGATTTCCGAAGGACTCAAGATCAACGATCCAAGCAGGTACCGGGCCGTGATCGATCAGGGGCTCTGCACTGCCTGCACAACTTGCCTCGAGCGCTGCGTATTCAATGCAATTGAAGAAATCGACAACCCAGACGGGACTGCCTCCATGCACGTTATGGAAGAAAAGTGTGTGGGATGCGGTGTGTGTTACCCGACATGTCCGGTGGAAGCAATTGCGCTTGTAGAGGTACGGCCGGTTGAATTTATTCCTGAATAGCATGAAATACGACTTTTTCTTTCCACGTGATTCAGGCCCGGTTTTATGATAGATAAAGGTCGATAACTCTATATAAAAAGGCTGATCAGTATGCCGAATACACCTTTGGAGGTCTGTAATGAAAATAACCACGCTTGCTGAAACCGAAAAGAGCAAAGTGAACGTAGACGGTGCGGTCAATGTCTACAAGCAGGTTCCTCTGTCTGGAAATGATGGTGTACCTCTATTTTCCTTTCGGGTTTTCACCATCGAACCCGGGGGTCACAGCCCCTACCACTCGCATCCCTTTGAACATCTGGCTTACATTATCGAAGGTCAGGGTGTTGCCATAAATGAAGAGGGCGAAGAAAAGGAACTGAAGCAAGGCAATTTTGTTCTGATTATGCCCGATGAAAAACATCAGTTCCGCAACACATCTCAAAGCGGACCACTTATGTTTATCTGTGCGGTGCCCAAGGAATACGAATAATATATTTTCGCGCAAAATTTTCTGTAGTATAAGATCCACTAAAAATGTCTGGTCTTTGAATCCCCCCAGTATGAGTTTTTTGCAGGGATTCGATCTGTTATTGTTTGTATAAATATTTTATCAAGCATCGAGTTTAGAGCCACTGATTTGCTGTAATATAGAATATCTTTCCGTTTTATATCTAAACTGTTGACGTAGAAATGGAATACTGATATTTATTATCCATTAACCATTCAATATAATTTGTATAATTTGCTTTTGGAGATTGTTGTTATATTTTATTTTAACTGAAGTGGTTTGAATGATAGGTTATATAGATCAAAGATTACACTTCGAGAGCATACAATCCGTATGCAGGGATTACTGTCTTCAACTTAAAAATGGAAATCAAAAACGATCTATAGGTCTTAATTTTGTATTAAATTGCCGGCATTTCTAAACTCTATTTACAACGTTGAACCTCATTATGCCGGAATGGTGAAGCATTAATAAAAACTTTAAGGAGGTTTCAAATGATTAGAGCTTTGGGGGAATTCTTCGCTGTAAAGTTTCGAAGGTGGCTGCCGGATTCATTTTCTTTTGCCATCATTTTGACCTTTGTGGCAATGATCATGGCACTCACGATCACCAAAACAGAGCCAATGGCACTTTTAGGTCATTGGTATAAGGGTTTCTGGCTATTTCTCCAGTTTTCGATGCAGATGGCCTTGATCGTCGTGCTTGGTTTTGCTGTTGGAACGTCACCAGTACTGGCAAAGTTTTTTGACTGGCTGAGTAAAAGAGTGACCACGCCGACCGGGGTATATCTCACCGTCCTGATTGTTGGTGGGGCTGCCGCATACCTGTACTGGGGATTTACCGTTGCCGTAGCTGTTCTGGCCATGGAGCTTGCCCGCCGCGTCAAAGGAGTGAGTTATAAATACCTGGGTGCCTGCGTGTACTGCAGTATGATCACTTGTGTATTCGGCGTTTCAATAACAGCACCCCTGCTGATGAACACGCCTGAAAACCAGTTTATCAAACTGGGCCTGATTGACAGGGTTGTTCCACCAGCAGAGACCATTTTCAGCAGTTACAATCTGATTATCTTCGCTGCTACTGTGGTCGTAATGCTGGTTGTCATGCTGCTGATGAAGCCCAAAACAGCTGAACCCGAGTGGGATGTGGCCGAAAAAATCGAAAAGGGCGAGATTGTACTGGATACGAGTGCTGACGCAGCGAAAATTGATAAATCAAATCTGCTTCCTGCTGAAAAAGTTGACAGTTCTCCGATCCTGACCATTTTTGCCTGCATCTGCGGCTTCGCATTTCTGGGGTATTATTTCTGGACAAAGGGTAGTGCCGGGATCAACCTGGACAGCATCAACTTTACCTTTTTTATCTTTGGCCTGGCATTCTGGGGAAGACCCTCACTGTTTGCAAAGGCGGTTATGGATGGAGTACGAGGAGTTGCCAGCATTATCGTTCAGTTCCCGTTCTATGCCGGGATTATGGGCATTTTTATGTATACCGGCCTGTCCAAGGTGATTGCAATGTGGCTTGTGTCAGTGGCAACGCCGATTACGTTCCCATTTTTTGCCTTTTTGGCCGCCTGCATTGTCAATATCTTTGTTCCTTCTGCCGGTGGTGAGTGGATGGTAATCGGGGGGACCCTGCTCGAGGCGGGCAAGGAGATAGGCTATCCCGTAGGTAAACTGATTATGGCGTATTCCTACGGTGATATGTGTACCAATCTAATCCAGCCCTTCTGGACATTGGTCTTTATACCTGTTTTGTGCAAGTTGACCAACATTCGTGCACGGGACATTATGGGATACACCGCGGTCTTGTGTATCGCGTGGTTTATCCTTCTGTCGATTCTTGTAATGGCACTCTAATATGTTTTTGTAATACACTTGCAATTGAATCTACCTGAAACCTTCACGCTGTTTTTGCGGGAAGGTTTCAGGTTCGACAAAAAAGAAAAGGAGTTGTTGAGATGAAAAACAAGGTAATCATTACGGCTGCTGTCACAGGAAGCATTCACACCCCAACAATGACACCTTATCTGCCGATAACACCCGGGCAGATTGCTGACGATGCGGTAAAAGCCTATGAAGCCGGGGCTGCTGTCGCCCATGTTCATGTGCGCAATCCGGAAACAGGACAGCCCGTGTCCGATGTTAATCTGTTTAAAGAGGTGGTGACAAAGGTAAAGAGCAGGTGCAACATGGTGCTCTGCCTGACCAGTGGTGGCGGTCTCGGTATGACTGCCGAAGAACGCCTGCGGCCGGTCTCAACCTTCAAGCCGGAGCTGGGTTCCTTTAATGCGGGTTCAATCAATTTTGCCCTTTTTCATGCCCTGGACAAGATGAAAGACTTCAAGTTTGAATGGGAGAAAGAATATCTTGCCAAAACCGAAGATCTTATCTTTCCGAACACCTTCAAGTCCATGAAGGCCTTTGCCAAGATATTTAATGAAAATGAAACCAAGCCGGAATTCGAAGTGTATGATGCCGGAATGATCAACAATATTGCCTT
>JAFGKL010000148.1 GCA_016928585.1 Sedimentisphaerales bacterium | reverse complement strand
TCGTTATAACCCTGTCTTGCAAAGGCTATCTTGTTCTCAGTGCTTGTGAGGGTTTCCTGTAATGATAAAAAGTTCTGATTTGCTTTAAGATCGGGATAGTTTTCAACAACGAGCATAAATTTACTAAGGGCTTCGCTGAGGGCACCTTCAGCTTTTGAAGCTTCGTTTACGTTGCTTGCTCCCATTGCCTTACTGCGAGCGTTCGTTATTGCTTCAAACGTTTCTCTCTCGTGCTGCATATATCCTTTTGCTGTTTCGACAAGGTTTGGAATGAGATCATGCCTTCTTTTCAATTGTACGTCTATCTGCGACCATGCGTTGTTTACCTGGTTGCGAAGTCGGACAAGAGCATTGAAGATGCCAATAATGAACAAAATCAGCATAACTACAATAGCGGCTATTATGATAAGAGGGATCATATTGGTACTCCTAAAAAAGATTTAAATTTTATTTATTATAAAACCTGTACGTGGTTATGTGTTTATAAATCTGTCCGGGTTGTAGTATGCAGGAGGGGAAATCCGGCTTATTCGGAGAATCCGGGAAATATTGTGTCTCAGCACAAAGACCGTTTCTGCGGTTATAAACTGCTCCTCCTTTTCCAGGATTTGAGCCGTCAAGGAAGTTTCCGCTGTAGAACTGCATGCCTGGCTTGGTAGTTAAAACATCCATGGCTATCCCGGATTTTTTTTCATAGAAAGTTGCTGCCAGTGCAAGGTCACCGGTTTTATTATTCAATACCCAGTTATGGTCATAGCCGTGGCCGAATTTTAGTTGTTCATCGTTACTTTCTATCTGTTTGCCTATTGCGGTAGATATTCTAAAATCCATAGGGGTACCATCTACCGGGCGTATTTCGCCAGTTGGGATCGAACCTTCGTCGGCGGGAGTAAAGTGATCTGCGTTGATCATGATCTCATGTGAGAGAATATCACCGGCATTGTGTCCTGCGAGGTTGAAATAGCCGTGATGTGTCATATTAACGACAGTGGTCTGGTCAGTGGTTGCTTCATATTCGATCTTTAGCTCGTTGTTATTGGTTAGTGTGTATATAACCTTACAGGAAAGACTTCCCGGATAACCTTCCTCGCCGTCAGGGCTAAGGTAAGTAAGCTCAAGAGCAGGGCCTTCGTCGATGACCAAAGGCCTGGCGTCCCAAACAACCTTGTCAAAGCCTTTTATTCCGCCGTGCAAGTGGTTTGGACCATTGTTTACAGCGAGAGTATATTCTTTTCTGTCGAGGACGAATTTTCCTTTTGCAATTCTATTGCCAACTCTGCCTATTAATGTACCAAAATAAAAAGCGCCTTTTATATAACCGTCAAGACTGTCATATCCCAGTGCAACATCAATGAGTTTCCCGTTACGATCCGGAGCAGTTAAGCTTTTGACGATGCCGCCGTAGTTTATGATTTGTGCCGAAAGACCGTTGTCGTTCGTAAGGGTATAAATATCTACGTTCTTGCCGTCAGGTGTTTGACCGAATTTTTCGCTTGTAACGCTCATAGTTTTATCTCCTTTGAGATTATGTACGCAGTCTTTCTTTTTTTAAGAAAATTATTGTTTTTGTTCGTTCTTGAAGATATCAGCGAGTAGATCTTGCACTTTGCCATCACCATCGAATGAGCCAAATTTAAAAATATCCTGTAATTCACCTTTATCGAACCAAAGCCCGTCACCTTTTGCACAGGAATCTATTAGAACGGTTGATTCTCCAGAGCCGACGTTCACCTTATGCATTTTTTTAAGACAGATAGGACATTTTCTCGGAGTTTCTTCGCAATCGGCCATTTGTTTAAAAGATGAAAGTACTTTTTTTGCTTGTCCTGAATCAGGCAGTAGCATCTCGAGTTCGCCGGCATCCAGCCAAATACCATAGCATTCAAGGCACTGGTCAACCTCGACATCATTCAGCTCAAAAGTTATCATAGCAGTTTTACAGACCGGACAGTCCATTATCGAAACCCTTTAATAGTTGATTTTTCACATGATACATGGGATTTGTCAGGCAGTCAAGGGCGACAAATACATTTTGAGCACATAAAAGCCCCAAATCTTTATGCTTTACATAGATTAAAAAGCTTGAATAATATGACTATTTACGTTGAAATATTACACAGTGATAGATATTTGTGCCGATAAAAAGACAAAAATAGGATAGATATGATAGTCGATTGCCATACACATATTAAAATGCGTTCCGGTCAGAACGACACAGCCGCACACCTTGAGGCTTGTGAGAAGGTTAACTATTGCATAGTTCTTGCAACAGGGGATCAGGAGAGTTTACAGGCCAACAAACAGCTTGCCGAATATGTTAAAAAATATAAGAAAATGATCGGATTTGCAGTTGTTAACCCATTAACTAATAATATCACTAATAAAGATATAACCTCAATGACCAAAGCACTTGGCCTTAAAGGTATAGTTCTTTATTGTCCATGTCATAAGTTCCACCCTGCACACAGCAGGGCGATGCGATTATATGAAATAGCAGAAGAATTGAAACTTCCACTATTTTTCCATAATGCCGGGCCGTTTAAAGCAGAGTCGGTACTCGATTTTGCCAGGCCCTATCTTCTTGATGAGATTGCCAGAAAGTTTCCGTCCCTTAAAATTGTTGTTGGCAAAGTGGGGGTTCCTTTCATAAAGGAAACGTTCTGTCTTTTGGCCAAACATGAGAATATGTACACGGATCTTTCGGTGTCTCCGCATAAGGTCTGGGAGGTATATAACATTGTTACAAGTGCATATGAAGCGGGTGTTATGGACAAACTGCTTTTTGGGAGTGGTTATCCGCTTGCCGATCCAGGTCAGTGTATTGAGGCACTGCTTGGTTTCAATAAACTTGTGATGGAGGCGAATCTGCCGACAGTTCCCAGAGAAAAGATACGAAATATAGTCGAGCGGGAATCGTTAAAGGTGCTTGGCATTTCTTTATAAGAAAATTCATTTAGCTTGCACGGAGGCAATTAAATGGAAATTCCTGAAGAACAACGTGAGAATTGGGGGACACGAGGGGGATTTGTATTAGCAGCAGTGGGATCGGCGGTAGGGCTCGGCAATCTTTGGGGTTTTCCCTACAAGCTTTATTCCTATGGCGGCGGGGCATTTTTGATACCATATATATTAGCAATGTTCTGTATTGGTATTCCTATGCTCATTCTTGAATTCAGCTTAGGCCACATGACCCAGCGTGCCGCACCGGATGCATTCGGAAGGGCAAACAAACGTCTGGAATTTGTCGGATGGTGGGGGATTATACTGGGCTTTGTGATAGTAACTTATTATCCTGTAATATTGGCATACTGTTTTAGCTTTATATATTACAGCATCGAAAGTATTGTTACAGGTAAAAGTCTGCCTTGGGCTGGCGAGGGTATTCAAGGTGTCGAAAACGCAAAGATTTTTTTCAATGAGACATATCTTGGACTTAAGGAAGGTGTCGAGACAGGGCAAATCCGCACGAATATTTTAATACCTCTGGTAATCGCCTGGATTGCAATGTATTTTTGCATATTCAAAGGTGTTAAGCTTGTCGGCAAGATCGTATGGCTGACGGTTCCTCTGCCGTTTATCATGCTTATAGTACTGACGATAAGGGGTTTAACGCTGGAAGGCAGCATGAAGGGGCTGGTTTATTATCTCGATCCAGTATGGAGTGAGTTGTCCAAGCCGACAACATGGCGTTTTGCATTCGGGCAGGTGTTCTTTTCGCTTAGCCTGGCTTTTGGAGTTATGGTTACGTATGCCAGTTTTCTCCATCGCAAAAGTGACATCAATAACAATGCGGCTATTATAGGTATCTCGGATTTTGCAACAAGTTTTGTTGCCGGAATAGCGATCTTTGCGACATTGGGCGGCATGTCTTACGCTACAATGCAAGCGGGAAATTCTGTAGAGGTTAAAGATGTTGTAGCAGGCGGTCCTGGGCTTACTTTTGTTGCGTTCCCTTATGCTTTGGCCCAACTTCCGGCTGCGGCATGGTGGAGCCTGGTGTTTTTCTTTACTCTTGTTACTTTGGGGATCGATTCGGCATTTTCGATAACAGAATCAGTTCTTGCCGGAATTGTTGACAAAACCGGTTGGAAGCGTTGTATAGTGCTTCCCGTAATGAGCCTTGTAGGGCTTGTTTTTGGGCTTATATACGTAACCGAAGGTGGCCTGAACTGGCTTGGAACGATTGATGCGTTTATTAACGGAACCTGGGGAATAGCTTTTCTTGGCCTTTTGGAATGTGTTGTTTTGGGCTGGCTGTATCGGCTCGACACTCTAAGGCATCACGCCAATGAACGAAGCGACTGGCATTCGGGCAGATGGTGGAATTTTGCGATAAGGATATTTATACCGATCGTACTTGGAACACTGTTTTTGTGGAGTCTGTTTGACGATGTTACAAATGCCGAAGGTTTTATAAAGACTCCGTCTGGTGAATGGATAGTCCCAAATTGTGTTGGTTTGATAGTTGTTGGCATTTCACCGATAATAGCGATTCTTATGAGCCTTATCAAAAGCCCCTTAAGGACCGGGCAAGGCAAACAGGCCGAGTTTAAATACCCCACGCATGCCGAAGCCGGTGGAATAGGAACGACAAGCTTTTTGCTTTCGGTTATAGGATTGTTGTTGGTAATTTGGGTGTTGTATTTTGGCAAAGAGAATTTAGTTCTGATCCCGCTGTTTTTTGGGATAGCAGGGATTGTTATTAGTTATTATGTTCTTGAAAAACACGATGTTGGAGACGAGAAGCCATCACTGCTTAGCCGTTGGGCGGGAATCATTTCTACATTGGACATAAGTGTCGCTATTTCCATCATTCTTATAGGTATGACGAATAAGATAAATGAAAAAGAAATAGTATATAGGACAGCAGATAAATTAAGCGGGGTTTCATATGTTATACTCGGAGTGGTGGTGCTGATAATAGTTGGAGGGTTAGGTTGGTGTTTTTATCGTGCGATAACTCTTGCGAGCAAGGACCAAGAGCCAGAAGCTGTTGATGACGATTTGCAGATTGACTAAGTACCAGGCGCAATAAAAAAGGCGATTGTTAAACAATCGCCTTTTTAGCTTATATATTTGTTTGATTACTTAAAGCCTTCGATCTGGTTTTTCGTGTACTTCTCACAGGCCTTTTCAAGGTCAACGTCATTTATATTAGCCAGAGTACACAGCCATGCGAATACGTCAGCGAACTCTTCCTGCGTGTTTTCAAAACTACCACCTGAAAGAGCAGTTGCCAACTCGCCAACTTCTTCAACAAACCACATAAAAGTTGCCGGTGTCCCTCGCTGGCGATCACGACTACCATACTTTTCGTTAATAAACTGCTGAAACTCGCTTATGTCCATAGTTTGAAGCTGCCGGATTATTAAAGTAAATCGGAAAGTTTAGCTTTGTCAAATATCTGCCTTACTTCTTTGGTAGCTTCCTTGCAGATTTCTTCCATCTTAAGACTGAAATCTGCACTGTGAGTTTGCTCGGCAAGATGCAAGTGGCTCATCAGCGGACCATCAACAGCTTCAATGATCTGAAGCATGGTGATATCTTCAGCAGAACGAGCAAGGAAGAAACCTCCGCGAGGGCCTCTTTTGCTTCTTAATACGTTAGCTCTAACGAGTTGCTGGAGGATCTTCAGCAAGTATTCAAGGGGAATGCCGTATTCCTTTGAAACCCTTGCAGCAAGAACGGCACCATCCATATAGTTTTCTGCAATATAACCAACAGCAACAAGAGCATATCCAGTGGATCTGCTAATCTTCATTTTAATACCTCCGCAAAAAAAATAAAAACAATACGAATTTATGTCTTAAAAAACGAATAAAACCTGAAAAACTTTCATCCCCGATAGCTTGTGGCCACACCCACCAAAAGCGTTATATTAAATTATTAAACTCTTTTAGTCCTCTATACAAGCTATTATTAACAAAAGTTCGTCAATTTCAAGAAATAATGTATCTATTACATTAAAAATATTTAAAATCCAAAGAAACAACCATAAACCGATACTTAAAGTCTTCTTTGGAGCAACTGGTGATTATCCCAATTTATTATTATTCTGCAAGAACAATTTTTGCCGAAAGATCAAAAATATTTGGGCTTGGAAAGCTTTGCCTATAGAGCTTGACAATCCGATGAGGATTAATTATCATCCTAAGCTCGTGTTTCATTGAAGGGAGGGGCAATTTAATTTTTTAGATCTGATCTGCCATAAGATCGAGCAGTCTAAAGGAGTATATAGTGGACAGGGTAAATCCAGAAATAAGCATAGAACGCCTTAAAAATGCTACAGTTGCTTTAATTAATGAAGAAAAGATTCTTCAGGAGCATGATATTCAGGTGCTTGAGAGCTCTATAATGCCGCTTATTGAGAACAGCCATGGGATTAACTTGATAATGAACTTTAGCAATGTAAAGTTCCTGACCAGTTCGGCACTTGGCCTGTTGATCCGAATCAGTAAGAAGATATATGAGGTTGAGGGCACACTCCTGCTTTGCTGTATCAATCCTAAGATATACCAGATATTCGAAATTACCCGTCTGAATGAGGTATTTGCGATTTTTGAGAGTCAAGAACTGGCGATAGAGAGCCTGTAAGATCATCGTAATCTTAATTTAAAACATAGCTTGCCTCGGCCTGAGAAAGTTTAATCCATGTCGAGTATTTAAGACGATATTAATTAATGGTACTAAAGGCAAAAGTGCAAAGATCTATAGAGATTAAAAATGATGCTCTTGAATTGGGGAGGGTATGCCGACAGATACTTCAAGATGTGACTTCGGACGGTTTTAGCGAAGAGGAAGTTTTCGCCATTCATCTCGCACTTGAGGAGGTCTTGGTCAATGCGTTAAAACATGGCAACAAGAACAACTCGGATAAGAAGATAAACATAGAATATAATATAACGAAGAATAAATTTGAAATAACGGTAACCGATGAAGGCGATGGTTTTGAGCCAGAACACGTTCCTGACCCAAGAAATGATGAAAATCTTTGTAAGACTTCCGGCAGGGGGATGTTACTAATACGATCTTATATGGATAAGGTCGAATACAATGAAAAAGGCAACAGTGTTTTGTTGGTAAAAAATAGAGCGAAATAATCGATAAGTAGGTGTTGTTTATGCTTCTTACATTTTCTAAGGGATTTAGAGTTTCAGTATCAAAAAGGATTTTGGCTCTTTGTTTGTTGCCTCTTTTGTCATTTGTCATATCAGGCTGTTTATCCGAAGAGCAAAGCCCCCCTGAAATAATCGGAAGTACGGTTCGTACTGTAATCGATCCGGTAATCGTTCCTAAGGCAAAGCCTGTCGTAATAAAAAAACCTGATATTACCGATATTCCGGCAGACTGGATACCTCCTTCCTATCTTGAAGACAAAAATCGCTGGAAAGGTATAGTGATACACCATTCGGCCAGTGCCTACGGTGATGCGACACATGAACACAAGTATCATTTAAGTCGCGGATGGGATGGGCTTGGATATCAATTTGTGATAAACAACGGAGTAATAAAAAATGGGTATGGCAAACCGGATGGGCTTGTAGAAGTCGGCTATAGATGGAGGCAGCAGAAGACAGGGTCACATTGCAGGGCGAATGGTGATAGCTCAAACTATTGGAATAAATATACGATCGGAATATGCCTTATAGGCGATTTTGAAAAAACTTATCCAACACAGGCTCAAATGAGATCGCTGGCAAAGCTTGTAAGATTTTTGCAGCAGCGATATAATATTCCTACAAGCCAGATTAGGGGGCACGAAAGCGTAAAACCTACGAAGTGCCCCGGCAGGAAATTTTCGATGACCAAATTTAAGCAGATGTTGTAGAAGGACTTTGAATTGCATATCGAGGGCAGTCTTGGTATAATCCAGGCTTAACGAACAAAAGCAATGACATTCTGAATGACGGGGATCAATTGAAATTCGAGGTATTTAAAGATGGGCAGCTTTTTGATGATTTCATCCTGAGCGGAGCTTATATGTTCGGAGCCGATTCGGTTCCGCTACACGTTCCGAGCAGGATCATTTTTAAGAAGGGTATTCTAGAGTGTAAAAAGAAGTCAGCAGAATCGTCCGGTCTTGCTATCCTATGGCCAATAAAGGACTTTGGCAGGATAATGTTACCGACAACCCGCCTTCCTGAAAGAAAGCATCCCTACAATCTTAACGTTGAACTTGCCAGGGCCAGACTCATGCAGATAACACTTAAGCGTGAAGACTGGTCATTTTTTGAAGAGACAAATACTTTTACGGACCTTGCGCATGAAGCTAAGGCTCTATTTATTGAGGCTCTCAAGAACATTGCAGATTCCGGCAAAGCATCTATGCTTGCTGATGAATCCCTGCAAAAAGCGCTTATTTTTTCAGAAAAACTGGCAGCTAAACACGCTGAGATGTTTTTTGCGGCCAAGTATCGCAACAAGAGTCTGGGTAGAAACAGTTTGGGATGTGTCGTTAGCCCAGAACTGCTTGAAAACGAAAAGTACTACAAGTGCCTGCTTGATATGTTCAGCTTCGTAACCATTCCTGTCAACTGGGCCAGGATAGAACCGGAACAGGGTAGTTATGATTTTTCATATATTGACTCCTGTATCGATAAACTTGCCGGCAAGCGACTTGGGATTTGTGCTGGTCCGTTGCTTTGCTTTTCTGAAGAAAATCTTCCGAAGTGGATCCTTGAAAAAAAACTTAAGTTTGAAAGAGTTCGTGAAATTGCCTATGATTTTGTTTCACGAATGGTAACACGTTATTGCAACTATGTTCATGCGTGGCGAGTGATAAGTGGAATGAACGCATGCAATATGCTGGAATTTAATTTTGAGCAGATAATTGAAATGACCAGGACGGCTTGCCTTGCTGCTAAAAATGCAGATGTTAAGTCCAGAAAGATCGTAGAGGTGCAGTTTCCATTTGGTGAATATTATGCTTATGATCGTGATACGGTCCCTCCGCTTGTATATACGGACATGATCATACAAAGCGGCATAAGTTTTGATTCGTTTGCAATCCAGCTTAAATTAGGCAAGAACCAGCCGGGGATGCATGTGCGAGACCTGCTTCAGGTATCTTCTGTACTTGATCTGTTTTCACCGATAGGAAAACCGATTCATATAACAGAAGTTGCGGTTCCAGATGGCTGTGGCCAGGGGGACTTTGCATGTGATATTGCCGGTTGCTGGCATGATGAATGGGACCAGCAATTGCAATCCGACTGGCTTGAACAGTTGTATAAGATAATGCTGGGAAAACCTTTTATTAATACTGTTACATATTCGGCACTGGTTGATTTTAAGGACAATGCAATTCCGGGAAGTGGCCTTTTAACAAGCGATATGAAGGCTAAGAAGGCTTTTATGACCATTGCTAAGTTGCAAAAGCTAATTATTAACAGGCAAAAAAAACAATAACTAAATACACAGGATTAGCCGCAGTATAATACTATGACAGCGGAAGCTTATTATCAGGACAAACCAAGGCACATTCAAAGTTGCGAAAAGGCGGTCTCTATTGCAGTTTTTATATGTTTTCTGCTGGGTATTTTTATTACATTAGGGTACTATTCCAGAACCGGCAAAGGCGATGTTATGGTTCTCGAAGGAAGGGTTAACCCAAATACTGCAGGTATCGGATCGCTTGTTAACCTCAGCGGGGTTGGCCCTGCAAGAGCAAAAGCCATAATTGAATATCGACGGCAGAATGGGAATGATGTATTTAAGTGTACTGAAGATATAGAAAAAGTCAAGGGTATAGGGCCCAAAACGAGCAGGGCGATGAGCCAGTGGCTTCGTTTTGATTAGTTCCGGATTTATAACGATTGGAGCAGTAAATTAAATGGCGGAATGGGAAATACAGAAAACCGTTGGGCAATGTAGCGGAACCGGTAAGAAATTCGAAGTAGGCCAAGAGTATTATTCTGCACTCGTCCTGAGCGAAAATGGCTTTGAGCGATTGGATTTCAGCCTTGAGTACTGGCAGGAAAACAAACCCCAGGTATATTGCTTCTGGAAAACAAAGATGCTCAGTCCGGACCAGAAGAAAAAGAAGCTTTTCATCGATGACGATATGTTGATGGCTTTCTTTGACAGACTTGAGCAGGAAACTGAAGATGAAAAGATCAATTTCAGGTTCGTGCTAACACTGATATTAATGCGCAAACGAAAACTAAAGTACGAGTCGAGCAGAAATGATGGAGATCATGAAGTTTGGAACATGAAAGTTACCGGTCAGGACAGACAGGTTGAGGTCGTTAATCCCGAACTTACAGAGGATCAGATAGCCGAGCTTTCAGAGCAAATGGGTGAAATTTTACAGGTCGACCTATAAACAATGGAAAGCCCTCATAAACAAGTTACAAATCTATTAGTGGTCATTTTTTTTTCGGCATTTTTGCTGACGGGCTGCTCCGAACCGATAAGGAAAGCCTCGACCGGGTTGTGTCCGAGGATTAAAGATTCGGCTCAGGCAATAGCAAAGCTAAATCAGGATTGCGAAAACACAATTGCCATCAAAGCAGGCGGCAGAATGATACTGGAATATTATGACGACCGTGACGATCTTCAAAAGCATAACCTTGACATAACACTTCGATTTTATCCGCCGGACAGATTATTTTTCAGGGGTATCGTCTTTCCTGTAGAAGTTGTAAGGCTTGGTACGAACAGCAGCGAGTTGTGGGTTATGTTCAGCCCCAAAGAAATGAGCAGATATTATTGGGGTCAGAGGCCGGAGGCGGATGTATGTTTGAAAGGCCAGGTACTAAGCCCCGGCAGAATGATAGAAGCAATGGGAGTGGTAAATGTCGATACCGAAGGAACACTTACCAGTCTGGAGCAAATGGATGTGTTGACCTTAAACTTAAAATCCGGTAAAATGAAAAGAATATATATTGACAGATGCGATTCTCTTATAAAAATGATCGAATACTTAGATGCCGGCGGAAATATCGAAACAGTAACAGAACTGGACGATTATCAGAAGGTCGGGAATAGTTTTGTTCCTGCGAAGGTCGTCATTACTGAACTTCAAAACCATACATATGTAGAGTTGAACCTGCGGAATATAAAGCCTTTTGAGCCGACAGAAGCTCAGCTTGAAGGAAAACTCTTTAAACGTCCGGAACCTAAAGGGTTTAAAGATGTATATAAACTTACCGGCAATTGCCGTCTTGAGGTTCAGCAAATAACAAACTGAAGACAGGAGTTTTTATGTCTAAAAAAACACTTATAGAACGAATAAAAGAGGGTGTATTGCTTCTTGATGGAGCGATGGGCACACAGTTGACAGCCAGGGGTGCAAGAACAGATACCTGCAGCAATTACATGAATATTGAGCAGCCGGAATTGGTAGCACAGGTGCATCAGGCATATTGGGACGCAGGAAGCGATGCGATAATAACCAATACTTTTGGAGCTAACAAATATCAGCTTGCAAGGCACGGTATAGCTGATAAGGTTGCCCAGATAGGGCTTGCGGGTGCTCAGATAGCACGCAAATCGGCGACAGAAGATCGGTATGTCTTAGGTGATATAGGCCCTTGTGGGGATTTTCTCGAGCCGCTGGGGTTGGTTAAGGCTGACGAGTTAGAAGCTGCATTCGTAGAGCAGGCAAATATATTGGCTCAGGGGGGTGTGGACGGCTTTATAATTGAGACTATGACAGCGATTGAGGAAGTAAAGGTGACGATTAAAGCGATCAGGTCGATATCAAACTTGCCGATATTGGTCAGTTTGGCCTTCGATGCGGCTGGGTCGGAATTTAAAACGATGATGGGAGTTGATGTTGCCAGGGCTGTAAATGAGCTTGCTGAACTTGAAATATCTGCGATCGGATATAATTGTGGAACGCTGACAATGGATCAATACGTCAGCATTACCAGAATATTTGCAGAGCAGTTAGATGGTACCGGTTTGTCACTTATTGCTCAACCTAATGCGGGCAAACCCGAACTTGTAGAGGACAAAGCTGTATATAGCCTGTCGCCGGAGGATTTTGCGGAAAAATTAGAAGATATCTATAAGGCGGGAGCATCGATTATAGGAGGTTGTTGCGGTACAACCCCGGAACATATAAAGGCAGCGGCAGATAGAATAAAAGGCTGAATCTGTCAATTGTTATCTGTTTAACAGTTTCATGATTTCATCAACGCTTTTTTTTGTAGCGCCTTGGTTTTGTCTGATCACATCTTTACCATTGTTTGCGATGTTTTGCCGGAAATTTTTATCCAAAAGGCATTTTTTTACTGCATCCAGAAGTTGGGCAGGGTTTTTGACCTCGATAGCACCCTTACCTGCAAGAAGTGCCTCTACAGTCTGTTTAAAGTTAAAAGTGTACGGACCAAATATAGTGCATTTGCCCAGGGCGGTCGGTTCCATCATGTCTGAGCCACCCATAGGTGTTAGGCTGCGTCCAACAAAGACGATATCTGCGAGGGAATAGAACTTTTTAAGATCTCCCATTGTGTCGCCTAGAATAATATCAGCTTTTTCGGTCGAAGAGAATTTTTGCGATTTGACTTTGCTCAATCGGGCAAATGTAAACTTTGATTGTTCGATCAGATTTGCCGTCTCATTGAATCTTTCAGGTTTTCGCGGGACAATGGCCATGCGGAGGTCATTAAATTCCTTCTTTAAATTTGTGAAAATATCAAGAACGAAACCTTCTTCGCTCGGGCCGGTGCCGCCTGCTACCCAAAATGGTTCTGGTCCGAGGTTAAGTTGTTGAGTAAGTTCATCGGCCCCTTCGATTTTATCTGTGATCTGAGCTGTATCGTATTTTAGCGAGTTTGTAACGATTACCTTTTCTGGACAGGCACCTAGTTCGATAAATCTGTTCGCATATTCGGATGTTTGTGCAAGGAAAAGATCGACTTTTTTAAACATGTGTTTGGTTAGTGATTTGATAAGTTTGTATCTTGGAAAACTTTTGTCACTGAGTCTACCATTGACGACGACAACAGGAACGCTCAGTTTGTTTGCGATATGTGTAAAATTAGGCCATACTTCAAGTTCCATTAAAAGGCATATGTCAGGTTTTATGTTTTTAAAAGCCTTACTCATGACCAGATAGAGGTCAAAGGGGAAGTAGAAAACTTTTAGTTCATTATTGTAGAGAGCCTTTGCGCGAGCATAGCCGGTATCAGTTGTCGAGCTTATAACGATTTCGTGATCAGGCAATACCTGTTTTAGTCTGGCTACAATGGTTCTTGTGGCATTGACTTCACCGACGCTTACGGCGTGGATCCAGATAGACTTTTTGTCGGGGCTTAGCCTTTTTATGCAGCCGAAACGATCGCGGAAACCACCACGATATCTCTCATGGAAGATCATCCTGTAAATAACCTTAGGGCTTATCAGGATAATGGCTAGCAAATAAAATAGATCAATAACAAATTTCATGTAGGCATCCGGTTAGAATCTGTTTGCATAATGATATTTGTTTGCGGCAATTATGTCAACAGTGAGCTTTTCCGGCATATATTTACAGAAAGCTTGACTTGCAGGCGAATTTGTATTATCAATTACAAATCAAGTCCCCGTAGCTCAATTGGATAGAGTGCTGGCCTCCGAAGCCAGAGGTTACAGGTTCGACTCCTGTCGGGGACGTTGA